>NZ_JAAGOG010000024.1:0-62669 GCF_010747425.1 Nostoc sp. UIC 10630 | reverse complement strand
ACCAAGATATTTTTACATCCAATTAACCAAAAAATAATCGTATTTTTATTGACAATATTTTAGGCGTAGATACTCTACTTACAGATGTACTAATATGTTGAAGTAAGTTACGCATCGATTTGACTCAGAGAAAATCAAACAATAAACTGTGATTATTTCGGTGATATATTAATCAAAGATATACAAACTTATTTCAAAAGTACAGCCTATGTCCCGAACTAATACTCTCAAGATTATCATGTTAGGTCCTAGTTTACTCCAGCAGGGTGGCATTTCTGGTTATGAGAAGCTTTTTTTAGAATATGCTCCTTCTGAAATCCAAATATATCATATTATCACTCATGAGGACGGATCTATAGCAGTGAAAACAATGGTGTTTTTGAAAGCTATATGGAAATTTATATGGATATTAAGAGCAGAAGAAGTTGATATTGTTCAACTTGAAATTTCACAACGCGGCAGTGTTTTACGGCAAGCAATTATGACACTTTTAGCTTGGCTATTTAACAAACCGATAATTCTACACGCTCATGGTAGTCAATTTCATCTTTTCTATGCTGGACTTGCTAACTGGATACAGAAATTGCTAAGTTGGATATTTTGTAAATGTCAACGCTTAATTGTATTATCGGAAAGTTGGAAAAGTTTCTATATAGAAAATCTTGGTCTTAAACCTGAACAAGTTGTAGTTTTTTACAATCCAGTAAAATTTCCTCCTGAAGTTCCACACCGTTCAGTTTCTGCAAAAGTTAACTTACTTTTTTTAGGACGAATTGGTCAACGGAAAGGAGCATTTGATTTGATCAAAGCTTTTTCTTTTTTGCCTACTGAATATAAAACCAGATCAAGTTTGATTATGGCAGGAGATGGAGACATAGAAGAGGCAAGCAATTTAATTACGACTTTAAATCTACAAAACTATATACAATTGCCTGGCTGGATAGGGTCAGATGAACGTGATATTCTTTTAAGTAAGGCAGATGTTTTTGTGTTGCCCTCTTATAACGAAGGTCTCCCACTAGCAATGCTGGAAGCAATGGCTTGGGAGTTACCAGTCATAGTTACACCAGTAGGAGGCATACCTGAGATAGTTACTCAATCTGAAAATGGATTAATTGTTAATCCAGGAAGTGTTGAGCAGTTATCAGATGCTATTAGGTCTTTGATTGAAAATGAGGATTTGAGGCTCTCTCTAGGATCTAAAGCGAGAAAAAGTGTTTTTCATCTTGATATCAAAAATCACTGGATTTCTTTTCTTGATTTATATCGTTCAGTGTTAAGTTGAAATGATAAATCTAGCAACTGCAAAACAGAAAACTATAAAAATGCAGACCTGCAGTTTATTCAGCCCAGTTTCACCAGGTATGACTAAAATTTACCCAAAAAAGGCAGATTTTAGAATTGACAAGTCAGTGTTTTACTAAACTGATTAAGAGTTGAGATTATTATGGCATTACCTAAAAAAGTACTAATTATCGTTGAAAATCTGCCAGTTCCCTTTGATCGGCGGGTATGGATGGAAGCAACTACTTTGCAAAAAGCTGGGTATGAAGTTAGCGTAATTTCACCAACAGGTAATGGGTTTGAGAAATCTTACGAGATTATTGAGAAAATTCACATTTACCGTCATCCTCTACCACCAGAAGAAAGTTCTGTTCTTGGCTATCTTCGAGAGTATAGTTGGGCGATTAATTGGCAATTCCGTCTAGCTCAACGGGTATGGCGAGAGCGGGGTTTTGATGTTATCCATATTTGTAATCCGCCGGATTTACTTTTTTTAGTAGCAGGATGGTTTAAATTATTTCATCGCATCTGGGTTATCTTTGATCATCATGACCTCAGTCCGGAGATGTATGAAGCTAAGTATCAACGGCGAGATATTTTTTATCATGGATTATGCTGGGCTGAACGCTTGACCTATGCCACAGCAGACATAGTAATTTCAACGAACGAGTCGCACCGAGAGGTAGCTCTTACCCGTGGGCACAAGAAACCGGAGAAGGTCTTTGTAGTTCGTAGTGCGCCCGACCTTTCCCGTTTTCACCGAATGCCCCCAAATCCGAATTATCGTAGAGGTAAGAAGCACTTGATAGGATATATGGGTGTCATGGGTGAACCAGAGGGAATTGATTATCTTCTGAGAATAGTATATTATATTACCCAGAAAAAAAATCGCCAAGATATTCACTTTATGTTGATTGGTAGTGGACCAGCAGCCGAAAAACTTAAAGTTTTATCCAGAGAGTTAGGAGTGAGTGAGTTTGTAGAATTTACAGGTTTTAAGCAAGGGGAGGAACTTTTAGAAAGGCTTTCCAGTTGTGACGTTTGTGTAGAACCCTCCCCAACATCTGCTTATAACGAAAACTGCACCATGAATAAAATCCTCGAATACATGGCGATGGGAAAAGCAATTGTCCAGTTTGATTTGCGAGAGGGAAGACGTTCTGCACAGGAAGCATCTCTTTATGCCAAGCCTAATGATGAGGTTGAATTTGCTGAGAAAATTCTAGAGCTTCTAGATTCTCATGAACTAAGAGAAAAGATAGGAGCTGAGGGACGACTGAGAATGGAGAAGATTCTTGAATGGCAATATCAAGCTCCGAAATTGTTAGAGGCTTATGATAAGATTTGGCAAAGCTAGTTGGCATTATTGTGCGACAATGGGAACTAAATTTATAACTTAGATAGTCTATACTATTGTCATATTGTCAAATCGCATCATTCTTGTCAGTTGCAGTGGTTTGTGAATTCTCTAAGTCTTTTTTAGTTTCTTACTTAATATCTGTATTTGGGAAGATTTATGTCAGAAAAATCTACGGAATCTAGAGAATCTATTGATTTAGACCTCAGTCGTTACCTATTCATATTGAAACGATGGTGGCTACCTGCTACTGCGATATTTACAGCTACAGTTATTCTCAGTGCTATAGCTACACAATTTATGAAGCCATCCTATGAAGCCGAAGGAAAACTATTATTTAGAATTCCTTCTTTTAAAGTAGTAGGAGCTAGTCTTTTGCCTAGTAATACAGAAGGAGGAGATGCAGGGGATTTAAAATCACTGCTAGCAACTCAAAATCCAATAAACACTCAGATAGAAGTTATTTCTTCCCCTGCTTTATTGCAGAAGACAATAGATAAGCTACAACTGAAAGACAAAGAAGGTAAACCTCTAGAAGTAGAAAAGCTGCGGAAATCTTTGACCCTGAAAATTGTTAGTGCAACAGATGTATTGCGAATTAGCTATACCAGTCCTGACCCCGAGCAATCAGCAGCAGTGGTCAACACAATAATGAATCTTTATTTAGATAATGATATTCTGACAAATCGCTCTGAGGCGGCAGCAACTCGTCAATTTATTGCCAGGCAGCTTCCTAAAACTCAAGAAGTTGTTAATAATACAGAAGTAGCACTACGTATATTTAAACAGAAGTATCAGATAGCAGACCTGTCAGAGGAGACAAAGTCAGCTGTTTCAACTATTGGAAATCTAGACAATGAGATGAATACTGTTAAGGCTCAGCTGGATGAGGTAAACGCCCAAACCAATGAACTGCGCCAGAAAGTAGAGCTAAATTCTCAGGAAGCGATCGCTGTGAGTGCCATCAGTCAGTCACCGGCAGTGCAGGGAGTTCTTGCACAACTTCAAGAAACTGACCGACAGCTGGCAATTGAGCGTAGCCGTTTCCTAGATGACAACCCTGTAGTTGTTAACTTAGAAGCAAAGAAAGCTAGCTTAAAATCTCTCTTACAACAGCAAATTGGTCAGACTGTTGGCAATAAAACAGAAGTTTCACAGAACCTATTACAGATTGGAGAACTAAGACAAAACCTGATCCAAAATTTTCTGCAGTCAGAAATACAGCGCATTGGTTTAGCAAAAAGACTCTCCTCTTTATATAACTCCCGTTCTATATACGAAAAGCGCGTTAAACTCATACCCCAACTAGCACAAAATCAGAGGGAGTTAGAACGAAAAGTTGAAGTCGCAGAATCAACATATCAAACTCTGTTGAAAAAGGTTCAAGAATTACAGTTAGTTGAGAATACAAATACAGCCAGCTCGCGGATTATTGCTCAGGCTATAGTGCCCGATAAGCCAGTAGAAAGCAAAAAAATTATTGTTTTAGTGCTAGGAGTAATGTTCGGTTTATTCTTGGCTACTACAACAGTTCTTGTTCTAGGTATGAGAGATAGGTCTCTGAAAACCCTTCAAGAAATCAGAGATATATTTAGATATACTTTGTTAGGAATTGTGCCTTTGTCTGTTAAAAAGATTCGCTCCCGTTATTCAAACGCAGAATCAATAAATCAAACAATTGCTGTCAGAGATACGCCTTACTCTTTAACTAGCGAAATGTACAGAATGATTCAAGCGAATCTGAAATTCCTGAGTTCAGATAAAGTGCTGAAAACTATTGTGGTAACTAGCGCAGTTCCTAAAGAAGGCAAGTCTACAGTTTCAGCTAATTTGGCAACAGCGATCGCTCAATTAGGACGTCAAGTTTTACTAATAGATGCAGATATGCGAGTTCCTTCTCAGCATCATCTGTGGGAAGTAAGTAATGCAGATGGCTTGAGTGAAGTTCTTATAGGTCAGACTGAATTTGATGTTGCTTTATCTAAAGTAATGGATAATCTTGATGTCTTAACTGCTGGCTCTAGACCTCCCAATCCACTTGCTTTACTTGACTCAAAGCGGATGGCATCGCTAATTGAAAGTTTTTCATCTCAATATAAATATGATTTTGTAATTATTGATGCTCCTCCCTTGCTTTTGGCAGCCGATGCTTTGACTATAAGCCAAATGACTGATGGGATTTTGTTAGTCGCTCGACCTGGGGTAATTGATTCTAACAGTGCATCTGCCGCTCAAGAAATGCTAGAGAGATCAAGTCACAACGTATTAGGTTTAGTTGTGAATGGTATCATTGATAAAAATGAATCTAGTAGTTATTTCAACCATGTTAAACAATACTTTACTCATCAAGATTTGGCAAAAGAGACAAAGCTAAAAAAACGTATTCCAGACAAAACTTCTGTATAAATTAAGTTAAATAAATTAGGATTTTGTCTTACCAGTTAATTTAATACCATAACTGGTAAATAATAGTACAGTATTAATTACACAATAACTTGGCTGAAATTCTTGCCTAGTAAAACATCAATAATTAATTCTGCTGGGATACTTGTATCATATCTGTTTAATTATTTAGCAAAAAAACAATAAGCCTACTTTCAGAGGTAGGCTTATTATTTTGTATAACTCTAGACTTCAGCCTGACAGAACTATGTGTTGTAGATTGTAGGGTGTAGATTTCAGAACACAATATTACGGTTACTGATATTCGTGTGCCCCAATATCATATCCAGAACCGACAGGACGAGATTTACCAAAATAATCATTTTTCAAATTATTCCACTTAAAACCATTGTTGATGGCCCGGCTAGTTCCCTTTATTCTAAAGTCACCACCTGAGGGATTTACAAATTGTGGATCTGCCATAATATCGTTAGGTCCCACAGAAACTGCACGAGAACCATTGTTGTTGTAGAGGTTGTAGTTAAAAGTAGTGTTGGTACTTTTATTATTCGTACTTATTGTTTTGTTAGCCGCAGCATAAATGATGTTATTGATAACTTTGACATCACCTGAATAATTACTCATTATTTGTCCGTGAGTAATTTCCTTAGTCTGGTTATTCAGATAAACAGTGTTGTGGACAATATCCACATGGTCGCTTGAAAAGGTATGAATGCCCGTACCACCATTTTTATATGAGATATTGTTGGCAATCAAAGTACGTCCTTGATACCCATTATCTCGTGACTTATCAACAATAATACCATTACCATCTTGGAACTTTCCATTGTAATACCAGGGAACAAACATTTGATTATTGTAGACTTTGTTTCTGGTAACATACATCCTATAGTTCAGGTTCTTATCATAATTCCAATTGTTGAGCAGTGAAATCCCACTAGCCCCGTATGGTGAGTACCAGGCATTATTATATACCTCGTTGTTGTCCACTGTTACATAGTCCGATTCAATAACTGAAATACCCGCACCGCCACAATCATGTACCTTGTTGTTGAGAATACGTATGTGGTGGGAACGACCATTTTTTCGTCCATCTATATTTATGCAGTTTCCACTCGTCAGTGGGTTGGATGTATTATACTTCTGACTCAGCGCATAACTCAGGGTTATATTGGTATTGTTCCCTGCAACCTCCAGACCATTTATCTCAATATATGAGGCTCCATTTTCAATGGAAATTCCATTCCATCCATTGTGCTGAATTTTTGGCTTATTTCCAGGATATGCCTTATAGGTAATCCATGAATTTGCCGTTCCAGAGCGTTTAATTACTAGTGCTGAACCGTTAGAGTAAGTATTCTTATATACTCCATCCATGATCAGTACTGTAGTGCCAGGACTAGTTAGGTCTGCTGCCCTTTGAATTGTCCTAAAGGCAGATGACGGAGTGAGTCCGCTATTTTTGTCGCTTCCGCTACCACTAACATAGTATGTTGTAGTTGTAACCTGGCTGATCAGCTTGCGACTTGGTAGTGGTGTGCTTTGATCGGTGGATAACTGACGAACGTCTTTAACTAAAGACTCTGTTATTCTCTGTCCTTGAACCAGACCTGTTAACGCCCAGGGGAGTACAAGAGATGCACTTAAACTGAGAAAGCCTAAACCATGAATCATCATAGGGAAAAATAGGGTATATTGCAAAAACTGAATCGTCAACGGTCAGTAACTCTAGCCTTGGTCAGTAAGTCAGTATTGGATACGGTCGTGTAACTGCCATTTGTAAGTTTATAAACGGTTTATCAGGTTTACACCTGAGCATTTCCACGTAAATATCGCTGAAATGTTTTCTAGGCAGTGTTAAAAAAAAATGGCAACCATCTGGTAAAAGTACTGAAAAAATTCTCAGTATGCAGAGTCATCCCATTAATGGACACAAACCAACCGTACAAATGACATCATTTCTAATTGGACATCATTCTACTGTGTATACGCGGTATCTGTAGTTAAGATAGTATATCTGTCATTAAACAGTTATTTTACTTAAATAATTCTTATGATAATGATAATTAAAACAAAGAAAAAAGTCTTACAGGAAGTGGATTATATAATCTTTACCCTCTAAAGCATTCTCATTATCATAAGAAATCAGAGTAACAAAAACAAAGTTTTAAAAGGTATATCAATGGCAAATTCAGAAATTTCAGTGATAGCTTTCGGTTTACGGAATTTAAAGCTCGGTAATAAGGCTTAGACTTTTATAAAAATTAGTATAAAATATAAATAATTTAAGAAGCGATCGCAAAAGGAAAGATATTTATGTACACTAGTATTGTCTTATCCTGCGGTCAAATAAGAGTATCTGGGAAGGGTTGGGGAGAAGTGTATTTCATTTACTGGCAACTGCTGTAATTTAACTAATACTTACGCGTAAGAGATACTCGCTTTTTTTTAAGAGGGATCGAGCTTTCTGGTTTTGAGTGCGTAAGTTCAGTTAATAAAAGAGGTGGTTATTGTGGAGGACAGTTCAAGAGAGATGAATATTGCTCTCTCGCAAGAGAATACACCAAGAGCAATCAATCTCTTTGACTATATAGATATTGTAATTTTGGGGACGGAGAAGTTTAAGCAACGCCCCCAATTCACATCTGTATCTAAAACTAGAGTCCGAACAAGTTCAGAAGATTAAAGATAACACCGAGAGGACCAGTGATAGTGTTTATGGTATCGCCAGTCTTAGCGGAACCCGATCGGTTGACTACAACAACATCATTATTGCGGAGTATGGGATTAGTTTGCTCATTAATGCCAGCAGAAAAATCCACTTTTACTATGCGTTTAGTGACAGAACCGTTAGGGTTGAGGCGAATCAAATCAACAGCACTGCTACTAGCTCTGGCATCATTAAATCCGCCAGCTGCCAGTATAGCTTGATTTAAAGAGCTATTCGGCTGAACGTCTGTTAACCCTGGTTTTTTAACTTCACCTACCACACCAACTTGAATACGTGTAGGAGACAAAGTAGTGGTAGCTAATTGAGTAGCTTCTGCGGGGTTAATCTCAGTTGCCGTCGGAATAACAATTGTATCTCCGTCTTGCACGATGATGTCTTGACTAGCGTCGCCACTCTGCAATAGTTGCCAAAGGTTAATATCTATAGCTTGTTCTGAGCCAGTTCTTGTAAGTCGACGTAGCCTGAGATTACGAACATCAGCTTGTGCTGTAATTCCCCCAGCTAGTTGAATAACCCGTGTCACGTTTGGTAGACCATTGGGATTAGCAGTACCACTGTTAGTTGCTGCGCCCCCCTGAGCATCTGTGCTGGCTGGGGTGACAAGATACGAACCGGGACGATTAACTTCACCGATAATTGTTACCGTGCGAGGCGTGGTTTGGCTGGCAGCAAAGTTAGATGCAAATATATTACGAGATTCTGCCACGTTGAAGTTGGTTGCTGTTGGCACAACTATGGTGTCTCCATCACGCAAGGTAATATCCTGTGATAACCTACCTGTTTGGATAAGTTCCTTCAAATTGACACTAACGGCTTGCTCTGAAGAACGTCCGATTTTACGCCTTAATTGAATTTGACTCACATCCGCAGCCAAGGTTACGCCCTGTGCTGTTGTCAATGCAGCTAATACAGTGGGGTACTGTACGCCTGGATTGTCTCCCGCGCCTCCGCTCAAGCTAAGAGTGTAAGCTCCTGGACGTGTCACTTCTCCGGCAACGAAAACATTGATAGGACGAGGCGATAACAGATTGACTGAGATTAAGGGACGTTTGAGGAAGCGAGCATATCTTCTAGCAATTTCGTCAGCAGCCTGTTCAGTTGTTAGACCGAGGACTGACACACTGCCAATTAAAGGTAGGTTGATTGCTCCACCTGGGGGAACTTGGTATTCTCCTGTATATTCAGGTACTTCAAATACATTTACCCGGATGCGATCGCCGCCTCCTAATGAATAATTAGTATCTAATTGTGTTTGTGTGCTTGGTGTTTGTGTCGTTGGTGGTAATGGTTGTCCCTGAGCTAGACTCGCAAATGGCACAGCGACATTGACAGCACTTAACAAAGCCACACCCACAACTGGCTGAGTTAGGAATTTGAATTTAAACAAACTTGTGTTAAGCATATTTACCTTAGATTCTGAAACTACGATTAATAAAGTACTGTCTAAACATTTTTATTTTGACTATACCTAAGTATTCAAGTTCCCCAACACTCTTATTTTCCCCGAAAAGTGTAATTTTCCGGAGGAAATTTGTTTATTGAATTTGAATTTTTAGTGAAGTTAATTTAAAGTTGAGCAAACTTGAATATGGGGATTATCAAAAAATATGTGACTTACGGAGATAAACGCAGTTTATATAAAAAATTGTCTGTTATGTAAATAGGTACTTACGAATAACGCATTTCTACCAAAGTCAATTAAATGACACTTAACCTGTGATTCTAAATATTCTATTAGTAGTAATTTTTGCAAAAATTATGAACTCCATTATTGATTAACTACAAATAATCTTGAAAAAAGGTCGAAATTTAGTTTTTTTGTGAGTTGGATTGAGCAAAGATAAACTCAAAAAGGCGGAAATTTAAGGTTATTCTGTAAAAAGATACCACGTATATACGTTGTTCAAAAAAATCTATAATTGAGTATTTGGCAACGAAATTAATTAACAGAGTTATTTTTTCTTTGAATTTGTTGAATAAAAAACTCTTCTAGGGAGTAACGTGACAAGTTCATAGCAATAATTTTACCTTCCATCAGACGAACACTAGCGAGGAAATCATAGTAATCGTCTTGTAGTGTACCTTGCCAGGAACCATCAGGTTCAAATCTGAGAGTGGGTATCCATTTTTTGAGAATTTCCCAGTCACCACCTTGACCTTTTACATGATATGTGTTCTCTACGCCTAAAAGTTCATTAAGGGAACCAGAGCAAATTAGTTCACCTTGAGCAAGGATGGCAATGCGATCGCAAATCTGTTCTACTTCACTAAGAACGTGGCTATTGAAAAAAATCGTCTTTCCAGCAGCTTTTAGTGCCAAGATGATTTCCCGCATTTGGTAACGTCCCACCGGATCGAGACCAGACATGGGTTCATCGAGAAAAACTAAATCTGGCTCATTAATTAGCGCCTGTGCCATACCAACACGCTGTAGCATTCCTTTTGAGTAGCGGCGTAAAAGCTTTTTGCGAGCATCAGCTTGGGATAAACCTACTAATTCCAGCAGTTGGGGAATGCGTTGGCGTTGGACACTTTGGGGAATTTGGAATAGTCCAGCAGCTAGCTGCAAAAATTCCCAGCCAGTGAGATAGTCATACAAATAGGGATTTTCTGGCAAATAGCCAATATGTTGCTTAACACTGCGATCGCCTATAGGCTTATCCAATAAAAATCCCCGTCCAGAAGTGGGATGAATAATTCCCAGCAACAATTTTAAAAGGGTGGTTTTACCAGCACCGTTTGGCCCTAGCAACCCAAAGGTTTCACCTTTGTAAACCGTTAAAGAACAGTTTTTGAGAGATACGACTTTTTGATTTAGCCAAAAACCAGTGCGATAGACTTTTCGCAACTCAGAAGTTAGGACTACTGGCGGAGTGTCTGCCGTATTAAGTTGAGAATCAGGGTCATCTGCAACAGACTTCATCTTGGTTCAACCACTAATAACCAGCTTGGTATTAATTACAAGTTACCTAGTAGGCTGATAATAACCATCACCAAGTCGTGTGTCAATTATTGGGGATTGGAGACTATAGGGGAAATAACTAATGCCCCTTTTTACAACTTTTAGAGAACGCCTTTAGAACTGGGAATTAGACCAGCACGACGGGGGTCAATCTCCACTGCTAGCCGTGTTGCTCTTGCAAAGGCTTTAAATGTCGCCTCTATGATGTGGTGGGAATTAATGCCATCCAGTTGCCGAATGTGGAGTGTCATTTGGCTATGATTCACCAATGCTACAAAGAATTCGCGCACGAGTTGGGTGTCATAAGTTCCTACGCGCTGGGTAGGAATTTGCAAGCCGTAGCTGAGGTGAGGCCGTCCAGAAAAGTCTAGCGCTACCTGAACTAAAGCTTCATCCAATGGCGCAAGAAAATTACCAAAGCGGACAATACCTTTTCTGTCGCCTAGTGCTTGGTTGAAAGCTTGGCCTAAAGTAATGCCTACATCTTCGTTGGTGTGATGGTCATCAATTTCCCAGTCTCCCTTGGCTTGGACATCTATATCAATCAGCCCGTGGGAGGCAATTTGATGCAACATGTGATCCAAAAACGGAATGCCTGTTGCTGCCGTGCAAGTTCCTCTACCATCCAAATTGATGGTAACTTGTACATCAGTTTCACCAGTAGTGCGGTGAATAGTGGCAATCCGAGGGGTTTTAGTTGACTGGTCGTAGTTTGAATTAACTTGGCGATTGGTTGTTTGCATGGGAAGTGGAGAATGGGGAATGGGGAATGGGGAATCGGCAAGAATAATTTTTTACTTACTCCCTCTACTCCCGACTCCCTACTCCCCAAATTATCTTACATTCCCATAATTTCATATCCTGCATCTACATATAGAACTTGTCCGGTAATACCACTGGACAAATCACTACATAAGAAAGCGGCAGTATTCCCCACTTCTAGCTGAGTGACAGTACGGCGCAGGGGAGCTACTTCTTCGACATGATGAATCATATCCAAAATTCCACCCACTGCTGAAGATGCTAAGGTGCGGATGGGGCCTGCGGAGATGGCATTGACGCGGATATTTTTCGGCCCTAGTTCAGCAGCTAGGTAACGCACGCTCATTTCTAACCCTGCTTTAGCAACTCCCATAACGTTGTAGTTAGGGATTGCTCTAACACCGCCTAAATATGTCAGCGTGACGATACTACCTCCCTCAGTCATCAAAGGTTTCGCTGCACCACTTAACTGCACCAGCGAGTAGGTACTGATTTCTAAGGCAGTGTTGAAGCCAGAACGAGAGGTTTGGCTAAAGTCTCCACTTAAATCGTCTTTACTGGCAAAGGCCAGACAATGGATGAGAATGTCTAGCTTCCCCCATTGCTCACGAATTGTCTCAAAGGTAGATTGAATCTGTTCTTCATCTTGGACATTACAAGGAAGAAATAAGCTTGGGTTGAGGGGTTCTACCAACTCCGCAACTTTTTTCTCCATTTTGCCGCGTTCATCCGGCAGGTAGGTAATACCCAGGTTTGCTCCGGCTTTATGCAGCTGTTGGGCGATGCCCCAGGCGATCGAGCGGTTATTGGCAATACCTGTAACAAGAGCATTTTTTCCAGTCAGATTCAGCATAGAAATTGTTAATGCGATCGATCATTAGGAGCATACTAGAATCTGAGGCACGTTTGTCTTTGTTTTATACAGGATTTGCAAAAATGAATATTGAGAAGGGTGTTTGCTATGACAAAAATCTTGATTTTTCCTAAAGATTTTCTCAAGATATCTTTATTTGTTCTTTAAAAAACCCTTTTTAATACAGTTATTGGAACTACTTATCAACAATTAGTAGCTGAAAGGATCAACAATTATGTATCATTATAAACAAACAGTTATGAAGCGATTAGTTTGAGTATAGGAAAGTACAGAAAGGTTGACGGTGCTTTATTCATTTTTCGGGTGTATTCTTAGGTAATCAGTTTTTGTTTTTCCGGCATTGGGTAGGGGAAGGGAGATGATCGTGACACAAGATAAAGCCCTAGCAAATGTATTTCGTCAGATGGCGACCGGGGCGTTTCCGCCAGTTGTGGAAACGTTTGAACGCAATAAAACGATCTTTTTTCCTGGCGATCCTGCCGAACGAGTTTATTTTCTTTTGAAAGGTGCTGTTAAACTTTCTAGGGTGTACGAGGCAGGAGAGGAAATAACAGTAGCATTGCTTCGGGAAAATAGTGTTTTTGGTGTTTTGTCATTGCTGACAGGAAATAAGTCGGATAGGTTTTACCATGCGGTTGCATTTACCCCTGTGGAATTACTGTCAGCCCCAATTGAACAAGTAGAGCAAGCACTCAAGGAAAATCCAGAATTATCAATGTTAATGCTGCGGGGTCTTTCTTCGCGCATTTTACAGACAGAGATGATGATTGAAACTCTTGCTCACCGAGATATGGGTTCTAGGTTGGTGAGTTTTTTATTAATTCTTTGTCGGGATTTTGGCGTTCCTTGTGCAGATGGGATAACTATTGATCTGAAGTTATCTCATCAGGCGATCGCAGAAGCAATTGGTTCAACTCGTGTTACTGTTACTAGGCTACTAGGGGATTTGCGTGAGAAAAAGATGATTTCTATCCACAAAAAGAAGATTACCGTGCATAAACCTGTTACCTTAAGTAGGCAATTCACATAAAATCAATCGGAGAAAGGGGAATCGGCGCGTGTTCTATTTTGAAAGATGACACTAATAGCTAGAGGTAAATCTAAAATTGAATAATTTCAGCTATTGCCAACTTCCACTTCTCCGCAGACAATGCTTAAAAGTAGTAGGCTGTATCTGGAAGGATTTCGGTAGCTAAAGATGACCACCGGATACATCCTCATCGCAGCAATTTTAATTCTGGGAGGCGTAATTGCCACCGTGGGCGATCGCATCGGCACACGAGTTGGCAAAGCCCGCCTCTCACTTTTTAAGCTTCGTCCGAAAAATACTGCCGTAGTGGTAACTATTTTTACGGGCGGTTTGATTTCAGCATCAACATTAGGAATTTTATTCGCTGCCGATGAAGGCTTGCGAAAGGGAGTTTTTGAATTAGAAGATATTCAAACAGACCTCAGACAGAAACGGGAACAGCTAAAAACCGCAGAAACTCAGAAAAGTCAGGTAGAAAGTGAGCTAAATCAAGCAAGAATTGCCCAAGCAAAAGCACAACAAGACTTACAGGCAATTAATCAGTCTTTACAGGCAGCAAATGCCAAACAACTCCAAACACAAGCTCAGTTGAACCGCACCATTAGTCAACAAGCTCAAACTCAAACTCAACTCCAACGCACTCAAGGTCAATTAGGACAAGTTGTAACTCAGTACCAAAAAGCCATAGCTGAGTTGCAAAGCGTTTCCAATCAAAGAAAAGAGCTACAGGCGGCAGTTGAACTACTGAAGACAGAACGACAACGACTGTACGCTGAAGCGAAAAAAGCCATTGACGAAGCCAAAACAGCGATTGAAAAACGCGATCGCGAACTGGCTAACCGTCAAGAAGCCATAGAACAACGCGATAAAAAAATTGGCCAACTCGATCAATTGATTCAAAAGCGGAATGTAGAAGTTGCAGCACGAGAGGAAGTGATTGCCAAACGGGAATCGCGCCTCAAAGAATTGGAAGCGCAACAAGAGCAACTAGAACTAGAAGTTGCCAGGCTGGAAAAATATTATCAGTCTTACCGCGACCTGCGTCTAGGTAAGTTGGCCTTAGTTCGCGGTCAAGTTTTGTCTGGTGCTGTAATTCGTGTTACCCAACCTGCTGCGGCTCGTCAGGCAGTGGTACAACTTTTACAAGAAGCCAATCGCAACGCCAACCTCGAATTAAGTGAGCCTGGGGCAAATCCTGCCAATGTAGAGCTACTACGCGTGACTCAGGATCGGGTTGACCAATTGAGCAAGCAGATTAGCGATGGTCAAGAATATGTGGTGCGAATTTTCTCGGCTGGTAATTACGTCAGGGGAGAAAAGCAGATAGAGTTTTTCGCCGATACAGCGCGAAATCAATTGGTTTTTTCGGGAGGCGCAGTCCTAGCTACAACTAGTGCCGATTCCAAAACTATGACATCGTATCAGTTACAGCAAAGGCTGGAAATACTAATTTCTGCTTCTCAATTTCGGGCTCGTAATGCCGGAATTGTCGAGGATGTGCAAGTAGAGGGGACTTTCTTGCGCTTTGTCGCCCAATTAAGACAATATAATCAGCCCTTGGAGATCAAAGCGATCGCAGCAGAGGACACTTATACAGCCGGGCCATTGAGAGTAAAATTAGTGGCAATAGTCAACGGAAAAATTATTTTTAGTACTTAAAACATTATTTGCACACTGTTATTAGTAAGATTTAAACATATTCAACAGCAGTCAAAATAGTTGCTGTGATTGCATTTATTGATTTCTAATTCTCAATTTTTATTTTTAATTTCTTATGACTTTACGCGAATTTTCACCAACGCAACCAGTCATATTGGGGTTTGATCCAGGTCGAGATAAGTGTGGGTTAGCGGTGATGGGACTGGATCGACAATTGTATTATCATCAGGTTGCGTTAGCCAAAGAGGCGATCGCTACCATTGAAACACTGCGTCAAAAGTTTCCCATCTCCTTGATGGTGATGGGCGACCAAACTACAGCCAAGCAGTGGAGACAGCAACTATATCAGGAATTGACAGAACCTCTGAGTATTATTTTAGTAGATGAGCGATATACAACCTTAGAAGCACGCGATCGCTATTGGCAAATGTTCCCACCCAAAGGACTAACAAAGCTATTGCCACAAGGTCTACGACAGCCTCCAAGACCGATAGATGACATTGTTGCCATTCTCTTAATTGAAAGATACTTAAACCGCCTCACAGAATCAACACTCAGCAGTCAAGAGTGAAGAATTACATCCTTAACTCCTAACTCCTGTACTGACGCGATTAATCGCGTCTCTCCTAACTCCTAACTTTTAAAGTTCCGCCCGAATAGTAAAAGCATAATCTCCTCCAGGCTCTAGCTGATAATCTTGTTGCTCCAAAAATCGACCAAGGGGTTCTTTGATTAAAGCGCGGCCTTGGGAAGGCTTGACGGCAAGTTCTCCCCGGCGAAAATGCCACTGGAAATGCCACTCAAACTCACCTGCACTCACTTCACCCTCAAGGAAGCCGTGTTGCCAAGATTGGCGGGTGATTCTGACATGGGCAATAGTTTCTGGCAGTCGTCTTTTAGCACTCACAATGCTTTATGTCAAGTGTAGAATAACAGCCGCTCATATTAGACTGGCTTCTTATTTTATGTACCAAACATAGTCTAAATAGACAAACTGACAAAGTGAGTATTTTTAGTTGAGTCAGAATGGTACTAATGGATAATGCTAAATGTAAAATTTCAGTTGAAAGTGACTCAAACTTCCTTAATCTCAGCGTTTCGTGTCTATATAACAAATCCTAAATCATTTTTGATAGACAATATCCCCAGCTTTCTAGATAAGTCAGCGATCTATGACTTCAGTCTATGGGCATAGTGGTAAGTAGTGGGGATAGTTTTTGTTAAAGTTTTAGAAATAAGAGTATCCTAGAAACTGTATATCTAACGCTTCTTTCATCAGTGTATTGTGGATTGATTGGAATTTCTTTGAAAGATTTCAGCACAATTACAGACCGATAAAGCTTAGAGTATTTATATTGCTTTTCTTGGATGTCAAAACGCAGAATATTTTCTAGTGGATGTTCAATAACTTGATTGCCACGAAGACTTTTACGTTCGATAAAGACCTTATCGATGCTTTTATAGAAGGTGCAGGTAGTTACAGGTGATGTGGCAAAAAAAGCAGCGACCGCCATGATAATTAATATAGATAAACTTAAGAAAAATAGATAATTTCGCTGATTTTGCTGTACCAATAGAGAAGTTTTACTAGAGTTGATAAAATCGTTGGTTTTCAAAGTAAATTCTTGATTTTGTTCATAGCTAAGATGGGATAAAAGAGGAAAATCTTTAAATGGAGTCACAATTATAACCTGATGGCTTTTCGACCCTTTGCTACCAGTTTTTGTGAGAATGTATGCTTCACTGGGATCAAACATTCTGAGTTTCTCCATCCTTCCCAGCAAATTAAACCGTCTCAATTCACAATTAATTTTGCTTGGCGAGAGGCGATCGCAATTAAGACTGATTGAAGCAGACTCAAAAAATAAGCAGTAAATCAAGAAGCTTAAACAGACAGTAAAAATGCACCACCCGATGACCCAATATCTGAGTGGTCGATGCTTTAACTGCAATCTGGTACGGGTTTCCTCGACAATTTTCATCAGTGCTTGTGTATAGAATACTTAACCCCTGAGTAGAGTATTCCCTTAGTAGCCCATTCACTTATCACCAAATCTAAGTACTAGGGAGGATTTATGATAAATCCCTCAAAAACCTTTGACTAGCTGGGATAATTGGGTCAGAAAGCTATAGCTAGAAGCATGGAAACCAAACAGCTAGGAAAAACTGGTGTATTTGTGAGTGCGATCGGTTTGGGTGGTATGCCCATGTCAATCTCTAATCGCCCTCCCGAATCGCAATCAATCGAAGTTATTCATCGGGCTTTGGATTTGGGTATTACATTTATTGACACTGCCGATTCTTACTGCAAAGATGAGTCAGAAAAACACCACAACGAGCGACTAATTCACAAGGCACTTACTAGTTATAAAGGCGATGTTAGCCAAGTAATTGTGGCAACTAAAGGCGGTTTGATGCGTCCCGATGGAAACTGGACAAGCAACGGTAACCCAGAACATTTGCGCGAAACAATTCGAGTCAGTTTTGAGGCGTTAGGTGGCGCTAAACCCATCGATGTTTGGCAATACCATTCACCCGATAGTAAGTACACCATTGAAGAATCCCTTGCGCCAGTGAAAGAAGCAGTGGAGGTAGGTTTGATTAGGTTTGTGGGAGTTTCTAACTTTTCGGTTGAACAAATTAAGCGGGCGCAAGATGTAGTAGATATTGTCTCGGTGCAGAATCAATACAGTCCTTGGCAACGACAGCCAGAAAAGGACGGCGTGTTGAAGTATTGCGAACAGCAAAAATTGACATTTTTGCCTTGGAGTCCCTTTGGTGGTAGACGTCGCCATCAGGATTTGCAAGATATTCCTGCGATCGCTAACTTAGCTAAAGGAAAAGGCGTGTCAGTATATAGTATCGTTCTAGCGTGGTTACGCTCCAAATCGCCCGCTATTTTGCCAATTCCTGGTGCTAGCAAGGTTTCTAGTATTGAAGACTCAGCACAAGCTATCAATGTGAAACTATCTGAAGAAGAAGTACAAAAAATTGATCACGCAACTTAATCATTTCACTAGCTAACTTAAGTAAGTGAACGTAAATAATTGTCGTTGAGATCAAGCAATAGGCAATAGGTATAAGGATTTTAGCCTAGTTCATTTTTCTTTACATAGTTTGGTTTTATTGTGCCAACTCACTTAGATTTAGTAAAAGTTGTCAAATATTTACGCTCACTTTTAGTTAGTTTAAGACAGCGTAATAACTTACGATTCGGGTATTTGATGAAATAAAGGATATGTAAAGAAACAGTCTTTCCAAAAACAGGCGATCGCTTAAGCAACCCCGAAACGCATCATCCGAAGCGTCCCGCTTGGTGGGAGAATAAAAACGAGAAATGATGCAAGCCTGGTGTTGTCCCCAGCCTAAAGGAAATCGTATAAATGTGGAAAAGAATTGTATTAATTTTGCTATTGGTGTTGAGTTTCAGCCTGAGTAATTCTGATATAGCAGCTGCGGCTGGACTTAAAAGCTTTGTAGACACTAGTGATGGCTATCAGTTTTCATATCCTAACGGGTGGCTACAAGTTAAAGTTTCCAACGGGCCAGATGTGGTTTTCCACGATTTGATTGAGGTGTCTGAAAACGTTTCTGTTGTGATTAGCCCAGTTCCAGAAGGCAAAACTTTATCAGAATTGGGAACCCCAACAGAAGTAGGATATAAGTTGGGAAAAGCTGCTCTTGCGCCTCCTGACTCTGGTCGTTCGGCTGAATTAGTCAATGCCGCAGAGCGAGAAGTAGACGGTAAAACCTACTACCTTTTAGAGTATGAGGTTCAACTTCCTAATAAACAGCAACGGCATAACATCGCCAGCGTCGCTGTTAGCCGTGGCAAACTTTTTACCCTCAACGCCTCAATTCCTGAAAAACGCTGGCAGAGAGTTAAAGGAATGATTGATGAGGTTGTAAATTCATTTACTGTCTATTAATTGGGAAATAGGGAATGGGAAATGGGGGATAGAGAAGAAATTTAATCACCAATCCTGGATTTCTCACAAGTGAGAAATGAGCGTGAGTGTGGGGGGTGTGGGGAGTGTGGGGAGAAAGAGGAGGAATTGAATAACTGCACATCAATGAACGCTGGCATTGCCTCCCACACCTCCCACACTCCCCCCACACAATACTTGAGAAATTCAGGCAATGCCCCATACCCCATACCCAATTAACAAGCTTTTTATAAATCTCATGAAAATTCCACCCTTTGTACTTGCCTCAGCTTCCCCGGCTCGTCGCCGCTTGCTGCAAACTGTTGGTATTGAACCGATAGTTCGAGCCAGTGACTTTGACGAGTCGCAAATCCAATTAAGTGAACCAGCAGAATTGGTCAAAACTCTTGCCCAATATAAGGCGGAAACTGTAGCCCCGCAGTTTGAATCCGCTTTGATTATGGGTTGTGATTCGGTTTTGTCTATGAATGGTGAAATTTACGGCAAACCAGCAGATACTTCTGAAGCGATCGCCCGTTGGCAGATAATGCAAGGTAGCTTTGGCGACTTGTATACAGGTCACGCTTTAATTGACCTTGAGCAAAACCGCACTATAGTCAAGTCTCAAGTTACAAGAGTTTACTTTGCTCAAATGAGCGATCGCGCCATTCAAGCATATATTGCCACAGGTGAACCACTCAAGTGTGCTGGAGCATTTGCTATTGAAGGTTTTGGTAGTTTCTTTGTTGAAAAAATTGAAGGCTGTCACAGCAATGTAATAGGACTCAGTTTACCCCTGCTCCGGCACATATTAGCGGAACTGGGATACGATGTCACTGATTTCTGGCAATAGTTATTGCGCCAATTGTTAATTTTCAATGGTCAGTTGTTTGGCCACTTTCCAATACCTCTAACAAACTTTTCAACATTAAATAAGCAGAAGTCCCTCCTGGATCTTGATGTCCGATACTTCTTTCCCCCAGATAGCTAGCCCGTCCCTTTTTCGCCTGCATAGGTATAGTTTCTTGTAAACCCTTTTGAGCTGATGCTACAGCCTGTTGCATCGCTTCCAGCGTTCCCTTACTTTCTCCTACAGCTTGCCCAAAAGCGACTACAGCCGGAGATAGCACATCCACCATTGTTTTGTCTCCTAGTTGCGCTTTGCCACGTTGCAGCACGCCGTCTAAGCCTGCCTGGAATAGCCTTAACACATCTTGTTCTGTTAATTCTTGCTTATCTACTACTGCTGTACTAGCTCGTAAAAACCAGGTTCCATAAAGAGGGCCACTAGCACCGCCAATGGAAGAAATCAAGGTCATACTCACAGCTTTGAGAATGTTGCTGATGTCCTTGTCTCTGAGAGTTAGTAACAGAGTACTTACCTTTTTAAAGCCGCGATCCATATTTATACCGTGGTCAGCATCTCCGATCGCAGCATCTAATTCTGTCAAATATGCTTTATTCTGCTCTATCTCGGTTGCATAAGCCTGCAACCATTGTAATATCTGCGCCTGACTCAACATAATTACGAATTAGTCCCAATGCCAACTGGGTGTTTTGACTGGTGCATCCCATAATCGGATCATCTCGTCATCTAATTTCAGCAGGGTAATGGAGCAACCTTGCATTTCTAGAGATGTGATGTAAGGACCGATTAAGTTTCGCACAATTTTGAATCCTTGCTGTTCGCAGATTTGGGCTAGTTTGCGGTAAACAATATATAGTTCAGAAACCGGAGTTCCACCCATACTATTGACGAAAGCTAATAAGCGATCGCCTTTGGCAAATCGGAGATTTGTTAGTTCTACATCTAGCCATTCTCCTTTGTCTTCATCCCACTCGCGCAGTGTGCGGCTGTATGGTGCATCCTCAAGGAGCGATCGCGTCAAAACTTCGGTAATCTCATCTACTGGTTTGATGGCGGTACGTTCTGTTCCTGGCTCACCGTGAATACCGATACCTAATTCAATTTCGCGATCGCTCAATTCAAATGTCGGTGTTCCATTCGCGGGGACTGTACAAGATGTTAGAGCAATTCCCATACTCCGCCCATTTAGATTTACTCGGCGACATAAATTTGCAATTTGTGGCAAATCATACCCAGCCTCAGCCGCCGCGCCACAAATTTTTTCCGCCAATATTGTTGTTCCCACACCCCGCCGTCCTTGGGTATAGAGGCTATCTTTCACTGCTACATCGTCATCAATCAAAATATTTAGCGATCGAATGCCTTCACTACGGGCTAACTCCGTTGCCATTTCAAAGTTCATGACATCGCCACTGTAATTTTTGACGATGTAAAGGATACCAGAGCCCCCATCTACAAGCTTTGCTGCTTCTAGCATTTGGTCAGGAGTAGGTGAAGTGAAAACTTCACCAGGACAAGCTGCATCAAGCATTCCTTTGCCCACAAAGCCAGCGTGCATTGGTTCATGTCCACTGCCACCACCTGAAATAATTGCTACTTTACCTTGTATAGGTGCATTGGCTCGATAAACAAAAGTGGGATCATAGTTTACTTTAATTAAATCGGAATGAGCCGCCGCCATACCTTCTAGACTTTCCCGCACAAAGTCTTCCGGCTTGTTGATCAGCTTTTTCATAATCCGTGTTTGCTTAAAAGGGTTCTAAAACCCAGGTTATAGCGCTTCTGGTTTGTATGCAATAGATTCTGACCTCTGTCTAAATCTCTCTTCTAGAAAGCTTTAGTGTTGCATTAGCATTGCAGGTCGATGCATTAGCATTACAGGTTGATGCATTAGCATTGCAGGTTGATGCATTAGCATTGCAGGTCGATGCATTGGCATTACAGGTCGATGCATTGGCATTACAGGTTGATGCATTGGCATTGCAGGTTGATGCATTAGCATTGCAGGTTGATGCATTAGCATTGCAGGTCAAGATGTAGGGCAGCTTTAGAAGACTTTTGTGTACACTCTATTCAGTAGGGGCGCAAGGTCTTGCGCCCCTACTACGTGGTCTGTTTACCTGAGAATAGTTGTAATGTCAATCCAAAGATTCCATCCACTCAATACACTTGTGCATCTGCTGGCGCATAGTTTCTTTATCAGCATGAAACCTTCGCCCATGACCTGGTAGCACCCACTCAAAAGAATAATTAGCCAAATTACGCATTGATTTAGTCTGTTCTGGCCAAGAATACCAGCAGACACTGTAGAATGCAGTCAGTTGGTGCAAGCTTTCTGACCAAGCGAGATGGTCGCCAGTAAAGAGAAACTTATTTTTGTAGAGTAGGGCGGTTTGCCCTTTGGTGTGACCGGGAACTGGGATAATTAATAAATCTGGAGTCAAGGTAAATGCTTCAGAACCAGTTAGCTGTATTTCTACATTGCGAGTATCCGCAGTAATATCATCAGTGTGAAGGATGCGATCGCACTGAAAATGCTCCGCAAACTTTTGATGATCTGCCACATCATCTTTATGAGTTAGGTACATATAACGAATCGGCCCCAGTTCTTCTAAACGCTTGACTAAAGGCGGCGTAAACCGGGGAGAATCCACCAAAATATTACCTTCTGGAAGTTGAATTAAATAGCTAGCAGCACCATAAGATTTTTCAGAATGATAGCCGCAGTGGTAAACATTTTCCGCCACTAATATTGGAAACTTTTGTTGAGCAACTTTGATATCTTTTGGTTTTTCAACAGTCCCAATAGAACTAGTAGGACAAGCTAAAAGTGCTTCAAGTGCTGCTAATCTTTCTGTATCATTCGTTGGTTGATGATAAACTGCCGACTGTTCATCAACACGAGAAAACACTTCAGGAGTCATCCAGCGACAGGTATCACAATCAATACAGGTAGTATCTACATAAAAATCGCCGTTGACATTTTGGGGACGACGCTGATTTAAATGAGCCATATTAATTAATCCTTTTGCTTCCAACCGTATACTGGGGGAGCGATAAACCTTATATCACTACGCTAGCAAAAGTGACTTGAGACTGTAGCCGCCACGAGAAGTAAATCTGCTCAATAATATAAAGACTCGTGAAACCTAGTAAACAGAAAATGGGAAAACTTAATAGACACTATCTGCTTATTCCCAAATATGCTTTACTGTTCTAATTCCAGTTGTTCAAATCCTTTTAATACTGATGACAATAAGTTTTGTATTAAGTGTGGACAAACACTCACGTCATTACTCAGAAACCGTTTCCGGGTAATACGACTTTTGGGTGAGGGTGGATTTAGCAAAACTTATGAAGCTAGGGATGCAGATAAGATAGACGAACCTTGCGTAATTAAGCAATTTGTCCCGCAAGTTCAAGGAACAGCTGCACTTGAGAAAGCAACGGAGTTATTTAAGCAAGAGGCGAAGCGTCTCTATGACTTGGGAGAACACCCGCAAATTCCCCACCTGATTGCTTATTTTGAACAGGATAAGCGGCTTTATTTGGTGCAAGAGTTGATTCAGGGGCAGAATTTATTACAAGAATTGCAGCAGAAGGGAGCTTTTAGCGAAGAAAAGATAAAACAGCTTTTAACTGATTTATTGCCTATCCTGAAGTTTATCCATGAACGTCCTGACTTAGATTTGGAAACCTGGAAATATTTCGGTGAGTCTCTAGGATGGCGGATTAAAAATAATTGGAAGCCTTATGAATTTCTATCATTTACATTAGCTGCTCCGGTAGGACAACTACTCAGAGCGATATGGAGTATGAGATTAGATGGAAGAAGAAAAACACTCTCTGCCCTTACATCAAGACTTGTGAATTGTAGAATTTAGTAATTAAGGAAAGATTCGCTATGACTGAAATTGTATTTCTCGTTGAAGATGATCCAGATGGTGGTTATACAGCTAGAGCTTTAACCGAGTCCATTTTTACTCAGGCTGAGGATATAGAAACACTACGCGAAATGATCCGTGATGCGGTTCATTGTCATTTTCCTAATGAACATAACCGTCCTAAAATTATTCGGTTACACATAGTACGTGATGAGGTAATAGCTTCTTGAAGCTCCCACGAGACTTATCTGGTTCAGAATTAGTTAACGCTCTTGCTCATCTAGGATACGAGGTCAGTCATCAAAAGGGCAGCCACATTCGGTTAACTACTCAACAGAATGGTGAGCATCATATTACAGTTCCCGCTCATGACCCGATTAAAATTGGTACTCTTAACGCCATACTGAGAGATGTTGCTGCTCATGCTGGTTTCACTCGTGACAATTACTTGCGTTGCTTTTTCTATAGCTATTAAAAACGGATAAATAGGTAAGTGTAATTAATGTTTAATAAATTCACTTATGATTGAAACTTTACTCGCGTAGGCGTAGCCCATCGTAGAAATCGCAAATCCGCCAAACTCTAATTATTATGTATATTTTTTAATTTCTGAAAATGCGATCGCGCCCCTTTACCAAACGCGATCGCGAAATTTTGCATCCCCTAACCAATAAAATGCAGATGATTACTCACCGCACTAATTAAATTATGGGTAACGGGAAGACTATCAACTACCATCCCCAGACACAAAAGCATCATGTAGGAGATCGAAAAGAGAAACAACTCTTTAGCTACAGCGCGATCCTCTGGATTTTGCAACAAACGCCAAGATTTGTGGATAAATAATCCTCCCAGAATTACAGCGATCGCAGCATAAAGAATTCCACTTGCGCCCAAAGGATAAACCAATAACACGGTTGCAATTACTGTTAGCAGCGTATAATACCAAATCTGCTTTACAGTTGCCGTAGTACCTTCAATCACAGGTAACATTGGTATCCCAACTTTTGCGTAGTCATCTTTAATCATCAGAGCTAGCGCCCAGAAATGGGGTGGTGTCCACAAGAAGACGATGGCAAAAATCAGCCATGCTGACCAGCTTAATGTTCCCGTGACAGCGGCCCAACCCACTAAAGCCGGAATTGCCCCAGCCGCACCACCAACAACAATATTCTGAGGGGTGTGGCGTTTCAGCCAGTGGGTATAGACCAAAATATAAAAAACTATGCCAGAGAAAGCTAGCAGCGCGGCTAACAGATTGGCAAATACTGCCAAGAGTGTAAAGGAAATCGTTGCCAGTGCGATCGCAAAAATTAGAGCATCGCGTGGCTGCACCTTACCGGAAGGCATCGGACGATGACGCGTCCGCTCCATGTCATAATCAATATCGCGATCGTAGATACAGTTAATCGTCTGGGCGCTTGCAGCAGCCAAAGTGCCACCAGTGAGAGTTACTAGCAACAGCAATGGGTCTACTTCTCCCTTAGCAGCAATCCACATACTCCCAGCCGTGGTAATCAAAAGCAACGGAATAATCCGAGGCTTTGTTAGCTGGTAATAACTTTGAACTACCTGGAAAAACGTTTCGTGGTGGCGAGAGACATTAGTCTCAATCATTTTGGCTCTGGTTCCTTATTTTTCAACAACTTATATGCAGCCCACGCTCAAGCTGGCTCTTTCAGGCAAATAAAAACACAGATTTTCTGTCCCTGGGTAGGTTGCATCATTAGTGCTGAGTGCTGAGTGCTGAGTGCTGAGTTAGGAGTTATCAGTTAGATAGAAATTCTTCCTCTGCCCCCTCATCTCCCTCGTCTTCCTCATCTTCCCCATTCCTTACTCAGCACTCAGCACTCGTGACTCAGCACTAACTGAGTCACGCTGTGCGAGAACTGTGAAAGCCACCAAAGTACCTAACAAAGCTGCTCCTATAGCTTGGTGGGAGACGGTGAGAGGCTCGACTTGGAGATGTAATTTGAAAGTGGCGAATCCCAACAAAATTTGTAAGGTCAACAAACCACCAGCTATATTTGCCAGTCGCCGCAAGGCTGGATGTAGTGCTGGTGTACGCCAACAGATAAATACCATTGCCAAGGTTGTGACTGTTGGCGGCACCAAACCAGCAATATGGCTGTACATTACAGTACAAAGTTGAGAACCACCGAAGCATTGGTGTAGCGCCCAGCGAGAGCCTACCAAAGCACCTAGCAGACTTTGCAGGTAAACCAGAATAGCAGCAGTTAAACCTACCCAAGGCAACTTACCAACGGTTCCAGTCCCCTGATAGGGAGTGAGTGTCGTGCCGATAATCAAGAGGGTGCAAAAAAATAACAGCGCCGTTCCTAAATGAGCAGTAACAATATCAAACCGCAACAGTTCGGTAACGGTGAGTCCTCCCAAGATGCCTTGGAAGACGATTAAAAATAGGGCGAATGTGGATGCCCAAGGCAGCCATCTGGGTAAGAAACGACGATGCCACCAGGACAAACCAAAAAGTGCGATCGCGCTTAAACCAATTAAAGCTGCATCCAATCTGTGAAACCACTCTAGGAACACCTGGAGATTCATTTGCTTGGCTGGCACGAGTTCGCCATAGCATAAGGGCCAGTCTGGGCAAGCAAGTCCAGCATTCATCACGCGGGTGGCACTGCCTATTGCCATCAAAATTAAGGTGGCTATGCACATTTTCCACACCAAGCGCCGAATCATTTCCTTGGGCTTTTGCTGCTCAACTGCCGCTTCATTTTGTTGTTGTAGGACAAATTCGCTCATGAATGATACCTTCTGCCTGCTCTTGGTGGCTCTCTTAAAATTTTCAATTTTCTTTTAGTGTCCCATCTTCACCCTAGCGTATAGGCTAAGGGTTTATAGATTAGCACTCACTTATACTTTGAATCACTCTAGGAAGGTTCTGCCTGAAGCTTTAGGTATTTTTCAAGATGTGAAAAATTGATTAATCACAATTAATTTAAACATTCTAAATTTTTCCTTAAATTTTTCCACTGATTTTAGGAGAAGGCAGGAGGAAATAATTATGAATGAAAATGAATGGAAACTTCAGTTTTGAGTATAAAATCCAGTGGTTCAATACCCATGCTTTTAAATGCATCTGGGTTACTCCTCCCCTCTACCTCCTGCCCCCTGCCTCCTGCCTTCTGCCTCCTGATAGTCACCTTGTACCCAATATTAGTAAAATAGTTAAAAAAATTAATAAAAATTTCAGACCTTTGGACTCTATGCCTTCCAGCCTAGACTACCTTAGTAAGTGGGCAGCTTTAAGATAACGTAGTAAATTCAATTAAGTAAGCCGTGAAGATTCCAAGTTCAATCTGGACATTACTCATTGGCATCGTGCTAACGCTAGCCAGCCTTTGGTACGGTCAAAATCACGGTCTGTTGCCAGCAGCAGCCACGGATGAAGCCGTCTTGGTGGATGGTCTGTTCAACGCGATGATGATCGTTTCTACAGGTATATTCCTGTTAGTTGAAGGTATTTTGATTTACTCCGCATTTAAATACCGCCGGCGTGCAGGTGACAATGAAGACGGCCCACCAGTTGAGGGCAATATACCTCTAGAAATTCTCTGGACGGCGATCCCAGCAATTATCGTTATCGGTATTTCTGTTTACAGCTTTGATGTCTACAACGAAATCGGTGGCTTTGATCCTCATGCTATTCATGAAGCGCCGATGATGAATCAGGAGTCAATGGCAATGCCTGGAAGTGCGATGGCCGCAACCTTAAGCGATACTCCTCCCAGCACCGAGCCTAACCTCAATCAAGAAAAATCTGATGAGGCAATGCAAGACCCAGCTACCGCAGAAGTCCGCAATGCTGACCAAATTCCCCAACTGCGGAATGCCCCAGGTGTCGGTAGTGTTGCTCCAACAATTGGGGGAACTCCTGATAAAGCAGGCAAACCAGCACAATTACAGGTCAACGTCACAGGTCTACAATATGCCTGGATTTTCACCTATCCTGAAACTGGTATAACTACAGGTGAAATGCACGTTCCCATCGGGCGAGAAGTGGAAATCAATATGACAGCCAACGATGTCATCCATGCTTTCTGGGTGCCAGAGTTCCGCCTGAAACAAGATGCGATCCCTGGTAGACAAAGCGAGATTCGCTTCACCCCCAAAACAGCAGGAGATTATGTCCTAATCTGTGCCGAACTTTGTGGCCCTTACCACGGTGCAATGAGAGCGCCAGTAGTTGTTGAGTCAGAAGAAGCATTTGCCAAATGGATGCAAGAACAGCTAGTTGCCAGCAAAGAAACACTAAATCAAGCCGTTGCTGTTAACCCAGCGAATTTATCCCCAAATGATTTTCTTGCTCCTTACACCAAGGACATGGGAATTAAACCAGAAATCCTTCATCAAGTTCACCATTAGTCAATATGTTATTTAGTCAAAATCCAGTGACTAATGACCAATGACTAATGACTAATGACTAATGACTATGACACAAGCTCAGTTGCAAGAAACTGCCAATATCCCTGCCCTTCTTGAGGAACCAGGGATCAGAAAATGGCAAGACTTCTTTGGCTTTCAAACCGACCATAAGGTGATTGGGATTCAATACCTAGTCACTTCGTTTATTTTCTACTGCATTGGCGGTGTAATGGCTGACTTGGTTCGCACAGAACTACGAACCCCAGAGGTAGATTTTGTCACCCCAGAAGTCTACAATAGTCTGTTTACGTTACACGCCACGATCATGATTTTCTTGTGGATCGTGCCAACCGGGGCAGGGTTTGCTAACTATCTAATTCCCCTGATGATTGGGGCAAAAGATATGGCATTTCCTCGGCTGAATGCTGTTGCCTTTTGGATGATCCCCCCTGCGGGTATATTGCTGATCGCCAGTTTAGCGGTAGGCGATGCACCGGATGCGGGTTGGACTTCCTACCCTCCCCTGAGTTTGGTAACAGGACAAGTGGGGCAAGGCATTTGGATTATGAGTGTCCTGCTGCTGGGTACGTCCTCAATTTTGGGGTCGATAAATTTCCTGGTGACATTGCTGAAGATGCGTATCCCCAGCATGGACATACACAAAATGCCCTTGTTCTGCTGGGCAATGTTTGCAACTTCGGCGCTAGTTTTGGTATCCACCCCAGTTCTTGCAGCCGGTCTGATTCTGCTTTCTTTTGACTTAATTGCCGGGACAACATTTTTTAACCCAACTGGCGGTGGCGACCCGGTTGTATACCAGCACATGTTCTGGTTTTACTCCCACCCAGCCGTTTACATCATGATTTTGCCCTTCTTTGGAGCAATTTCAGAAATTATCCCCGTGCATTCCCGCAAGCCGATTTTTGGCTATAAAGCGATCGCTTATTCATCTCTAGCAATCAGCTTTTTGGGGCTAATCGTCTGGGCGCACCACATGTTTACCAGTGGTATCCCCGGCTGGTTGCGGATGTTTTTTATGATCACCACCATGATCATCGCCGTACCCACAGGGATTAAAATATTTAGCTGGTTAGCAACCATGTGGGGTGGAAAAATCCAGCTTAACAGTGCGATGTTGTTCGCCATCGGCTTTGTCGGCACTTTTGTAATCGGCGGTATCAGTGGCGTGATGTTGGCAGCAGTGCCCTTTGACATTCACGTTCACGACACCTATTTTGTGGTAGCCCACTTGCACTATGTGCTATTTGGTGGTAGCGTTCTAGGGATTTTTGCCGCCATTTACCACTGGTTCCCAAAAATGACGGGACGGATGATCAACGAATTTTGGGGTAAGGTTCATTTTGCCTTGACTATTGTTGGTCTAAACATGACCTTCTTACCTATGCACAAACTGGGTTTAATGGGCATGAATCGCCGCATTGCCCAATATGATCCCAAATTCACCACATTGAACGAAATTTGTACGTATGGTTCTTACATACTGGCAATTTCGACATTCCCCTTCATCATCAATGCGGTTTGGAGTTGGTTGTACGGTGAGAAAGCTGCTAATAATCCTTGGAGGGCACTTACCTTAGAATGGATGACAACTTCACCACCTGCGATCGAAAATTTTGATCAAACCCCAGTGCTGGCTACAGGCCCCTACGACTACGGTTTGGAACATGCTAATGAAGGTGTACCTTTATACGATCCCAATCCAATCTTGTCTGGTGGGCCCAATTCAGTATTAAGAGCAGAACCCGATCCAGCCGTTGCTGCCAATCCCGAAGACCGCAAATAAACTGCGACTGGGGACTGGGGACTAGGAATTTCTTCTCCTCTGCTCCCCATTCCCCATTCCACATTCCCCATTCCCCACTCATCAAAATTCATGCAAAGTCAAATCATTGACCCAGCTAAAACCGAACTTAATCATCACCACGCGGTGGAAGCGTCCGTTGGCCATCACGAAGAACATCCAGACCATCGTCTGTTTGGGCTATATGTCTTCCTGATTGCTGAAGGGATGATTTTTATGGGTCTGTTCGGAGCCTACTTAGCTTTCCGTGCTACCTTACCTGTGTGGCCGCCAGCAGGTACTCCAGAATTAGAACTACTGTTACCTGGAGTCAACACCATCAATCTAATTTCTAGTAGTTTTGTCATGCACAATGCTGACACTGCTATTAAAAAGAACGATACGCGAGGTGCGCGAATCTGGTTAGCAATTACCGCCGTGATGGGCGCTACTTTCTTAGTGGGTCAAGTATATGAATATACCCATTTAGAATTTGGTTTAACTACCAATTTATTTGCTAGTGCATTTTACGTTTTGACTGGTTTCCACGGATTGCACGTTACCATTGGCGTTTTGGCCATTGTTGCCGTGTTGTGGCGATCGCGCCTTCCGGGTCACTATAGTGACGAAAAGCACTTTGGTATTGAAGCAGCCGAAATCTACTGGCACTTCGTTGACGTGATTTGGATTATTTTGTTCGGATTACTCTATCTCCTGTGAGTATTAATTATTTAGTTGTTTACTCCACGCGAACAACTTAATATGCCCCCTATTGGGGGCTTTTTTAATTAATATTTTATTTTTTACTTAGCAAGGTTTATAGAAAATATACTAAAACAAGCTTAAACTACTCACACGATTACTTTTTTAAATGCAACTGACTTATTGCAAGTAATATATAGTACTTGTATTTGATATTTTAAAAAACCTTGTACAATTCAAAAAGCTTTTTTTCAAATTGTCTCTTGCCTCTTACCTTCCAATGCAAGTAAATATTGCTACACCACACTGCGCGAACAAAAATCAAAGCGGATTATTATAGACCAATACAATACAGTTCAGATAAGACCAAAACACTTGTAGAGACGGCGATTTATCGCGTCTCAAAACCCAAAATTTTTGCCAGTAGCTCTTAACCCAAGCGTATTGTACTATAGACGCAACTAAAAGGTCGGAAAAGTCGGAAAAGTTGGATGTTTTTTGGACCCTATTGAATAACCAGTTAATATACTGTTATAAATACTGGAGGCTAGTATTAAATTTACTTAAGAGATAAAATTATTGAATTATTCCAAAAATAAACTTTATCTTTATATTAAGATATCTGTAAAGGTATCAAATTAACCAAATCAAGGAGTTAGCCATGAAAATGCTCCAAAGTATGGTTTGACTGAGAAGCTAGCTTCCTCAAATAGGAACAAATCTAGCGGCAGGTATTCATACCTCACCCAAGCTCTGAATGGTCAGTAAATTAACAAGTAGTATACGCCACATGAGCCAGAACCCTCTAGTTAGAAAAAAACTTCGGAGTCGCTTTGAGACTGTCAAACTGCTGGAAAGCGGAGGTTCTGGTAATACTTACTTGTTAGCAGGTGCTAGAGGTAACAGGGATCAATACTCTCTCCCCAGAAAAACACTTCGGAATCGCTTTGAAATTATCAAACACTTAGGAAGTGGAGGCTCTGGTGATACATACTTAGCTGTAGACCTAGATTTACCAGGACAACCCCATTGTGTGGTAAAACATTTCCAACCAAAAGATTCCAATCCCGCTGTTCTACCCATCGCTAAAAAGTTATTTGATCGGGAAGCGGAAGTTTTATACCAGCTAGGCAACGACCACGATCAAATTCCTAGACTGTTTGCCCATTTTGATGAAGATGGAGATTTCTATTTAGTCCAAGAATTTATTGATGGTCATGCGTTAACCCAAGAAATTGTATCAGGTCAGCGTCTGAGCGAGAATGCAGTCTTAAGTTTATTAAAAGACATCCTGGAAGTGCTGGCATTCGTTCACCAAAATAACATTATTCATCGGGATATTAAGCCCCAAAATTTGATGCGGCGGCACTCCGATCAGAAGATTGTGCTAATTGACTTTGGGAGTATTAAGAAAATTGGTGCTTTGGGAGCAGGTTTAACAATTGCTGTTGGGACTCCTGGTTATATGCCAAGCGAACAGGCTAAAGGAAAGCCAAAACTTTGCAGCGATATCTACGCAGTAGGGATGATAGGCATTCAAGCTTTGACAGGTTTAATTCCTGAGCAAATAAAAGAAGATCCCAATACTGGAGAAGTTCTCTGGCGCGATCAGGTACAGGTAAGTGATGCTCTTGCAAATATTTTAGATACAATGGTTCGCGATCGCTACAATCAGCGTTATCAATCTGCTACAGAAGCTTTGCAAGCACTTAATTCTGCTCTACTGTTGCCACAGTCATCAGAATCTGCTGGCATCAACCAAAATGCTGATGATACTTATTTGCTAAATTATAGAAACTTTCTTTTGCTTCTAGGAATAGGGCTTGGCGCTACCACTAGTTTTATAGTATTAATTTTAATCTATACGTTTATGAATACAGGTGCATCGTCTCCAAACCAGCCTACTCAATTAAATAATTTTATAGAAAAATTGGTTGAGCAACGATTTACTAATTCCAATGTGAATAGCCTAATAGCGAAATCAATAGCTAAAAAAGGAGTCTGTAAAAACAATTGTAGCATTGCAAAAATTATTAAAAAGCAAATTGAATCTCATGATAGCAGTCCACTTTAATTTCTGTTCGCGCAGCGTGGTATGGCCATATTTATTTGTGTGGTGCGCGCAGCGCAAGCGCGATACGTCTAACTTCACAAAATTCAAAGATGAGTCTATACATTAGAAAAAGTTAATAATCTAGCAGCAATCATAAAAATACCTATTAACTAGCTATTACGTATTTAATTTAAATCTAAATATTCTAAAAATTATTCTAGGATAATTACTTAGAGATTCCTGTAAGATCAATATAATAAACAAAATTTAAAAATATGGACAATACAAATCAAAAAAAAGCTTTAATTAACAGCGAAATTGCCCTCTTTCTTAGAGGTTTGATTATTGGTAAAGTGCTGACACTTATGGTTATTGGTGGGCTACTTTGGTGGTTACTAAAGCCGAATTTATTGTCCCGTAACAGCGTTAACTCTTCTCCTAATCAAAATTTCAAGACCGTCTCTAATACCACATCCAGTTTTCAGACAGTTGCAGATGTCCCCACTGCCTCATTTAACTACGGAGGAAGTACAGCTTGGGCATCTATTCGGCAATTAGTAGATTCTCAGATTCAGAGTGATCGCCCGGAACTACAATTACGTTATGTAGACCCTGTTAATGCTAGCCCTGGTTCTAGCTCAGGCATTCGGATGTTACTTGATGGGAAATTAGACTTTGCTCAGTCTTCTCGTCCCCTTACAGATGAAGAACAAGCTATGGCAAAAGAGCGAGGCTTTACCCTTGAGCAACGTCAGGTAGGTATGGATGGAATAGCAGTAGTAGTCAACCCATCCCTGAAAGTGTCAGGTTTAACTGTTGACCAATTGCAGCAGATTTATTTGGGGAAAATTACTAACTGGAATCAAGTAGGTGGGCCAAACCTACCCATCACACCTTTATCTCAACGACCAGAGGACGCAGATACAGTAATATTCCCTAGCAACAGCGACTTGAAAGGGCAAACACTTGGCTCGAATGTGCAATATGTCTACTCTACTACAGAGGCAGTGCGCCAACTCAGTAAAATCCCTGGTGGTGTGTATTACGGTTCTGCCCGTTCGGTAGTGCCTCAATGTAGTGTGAAGGCCTTACCATTGGGTCAGACTGCTGGTCAATTAATTCCCCCCTATCGGGAACCGATGGTGTCGCCTGAGCAATGTCCGCGTCAGCGCAATCAGCTAAATACTGAAGCTATCAAAAATGGCAGCTATCCCATAATTGCTAATTTGTTTGTGATTATTAAGCAGAATAAAGGTCGGGAACAACAGATTGGGGATGCATACACCAAACTTTTGTTAACTGATCAGGGACAAAGAGCAATTGAGCAAGCTGGTTTCGTTGGGGTTAACTAGTAGATTTGGATGACAATTAAGCCCCCTTCCCCAAGAACCTCGACTTCTTAAAGAAGTCGGGGTTCTTATAGAAGTTCTAAGTTGAAAATATTTACATTTACTCGACAGCATAAGAAGTAAATTGGCGTTTAAAAGGAGAATGAAACCCAATCACAATATCAGAACGGGGTACACCTAACTCAACCAATCGTTCAGCAACAGACTCTTCTGTACCATTATACTGAATCCATATTTTCTCATTTTGAATATCAAAATGCATGACCGGGCCAAACACCCGCTTATCTCCTTGCCAGCCAACATAAGCTAGTTGATAATGATCATTTTCATTGTCTAAAATTAATTGTGAATTTACTGTATCGCTATTAGATGCTATTTGTTGATGTTCGCTCAATACTTGTTTGATAAGTTGTCGATAGCGTTCTATTTTATCCATAGTCGAATTTCCTCACATCTTGGGTCGTAAACTATCAACTTAACTTGGTAACGATGAAGAGCGCGTTGGACAAAAGAAAGTTGAAAAAAGTCTTGATATGTTTCAATAGGAACTGCTAGGTAAAGCGCTCTGTCTACTTCTTGTTCTTCAATAGCTTGGCAGTAATTTAGATATTGTCCTAGTGCAGTATGAAATTCACTGATATCTGAATCTGCAATAAAACTCTTAATTTCAACAGCTATTTTCTCTGTATTACGTTCTGCGGCAATGGCATTTTCAGCCGCTAAGTCTATTTGTAGTTTAATTGCTTCACTAATACGAATTGTAATAAGGATCGTGAGTAATTATCCACCCATCCTTAATTAATGCTTTTTTAACCTGTTGATGGAAAACATCTTTAGCAATGTTGCTATCTCTAGATTAGGCCAGATTAACCTAAAATGATATTGTTGCTCTATGCAATGGGTTCCCCAAAGGGGTTGTCGTTCGCGCAGCGTGTCGTAGACAAGACATCACACTCTCCATTATTCTCCATTGCTGTGGCAAGTTTTTCTAGATTTTGACGAATAGAGACACTACGGTGATGATTTACACCCCAGACTCGCTCACAAATATTTAAAGCTTGCAAATAAAGCGGTTCTGCTTCATCGTAACGTCCAGTTGCACGATAAATTTCTGCCAAATTATTGAGACTTTCGGCAACATTGGGATGATTTTCTCCCAATAGGTGCTTATCAAGTTCTAAGGCTTTTATACATAAAGATTCCGCTTCATTGTAGCGTCCTTGCTCCCTGTACATATAACCAAGAGCATAGATAGTATCTGCTAAAAGTGGATGCGCCTTTTGCAATAGACGCTGCTTCAGTTCCAAGGATTCTAAAAACAAAGACTCTGCTTGATCGTAGCGTCCTTGAGCGCGGTATATCAATCCTAAATTGTGTAAATCTGTTGCGACATCGGGATTCTCTTCTCCCAAAAATCGCTTATCTAATTCTATTGCTTGTTGTGACAACGGTTCAGCTTCACTGTAACGTCCTTGATGATAATAAAGTAGCGCTAAATTATTCAGTATAAGAGCGAAAGAAATATGATTTTCACCAACCAAACGTTTTTCAAGTTCTAATGATTGCAGATACAAAGGTTCTGCTTCGTCATAACGTCCTTGTTCATCATATAGTAATGCCAAATTGTTCAAACTGACGGCGACATCCGCATGGTTTTCTCCCCACAGACGTTTCCTCAGTTCCAAAGCTTGTTGGTATAAGAGTTCTGCTTTAGCATATTGTCCAGTAGATTTGTAAAGTCCCGCCAAATTATTCAGGCTAGTAGCAAAAGAAGGATGATTGTCTCCTAGCAGGCGTTTCCTTAGTTCTAAAGCTTGTTTATATAAAGGTTCGGCTTCGCTGTACTGTCCTGTTGCACGATAGATTCCGGCTAAATTGTTGAGGCTATTAGCTAAATCTATCTGCAAACCTAATTCATTTTGTAGCTCACTCGCCTGTCGCCAATATTTAATTGCTAATTCCTGTTCTTCTTGATAATTTTGAGATTCACCCCGATCTAATCTGCTGTGGTAAATATCGCCCAATCTTGAGTATAAAGTAGCCAAGGTGGGGTCTTTAGTTCCCCGCTCTTGTTCTATTTTCTCGATTAACCTTTGTAAATCTTGAATGGGTAAGAAAAAGCGATTAGTTTCATTAGTATCTGTACTAGCTAATTCTGTGTCTCTAAAAACAAAGCGGATATTTTCTAATTCTTTACCAGGAATAGCATTTGTCTTTTGAGATTCAAACCGAAATACACCATTACGCCAACTCCAAAAATCAGGCGCTTTTTTTATCAGGTTAACTAAAATTTGGTTAGTTACCCAAAGCACGATCGCAAATGGAAATTCGCGCAATCCTTCCCTTGTCCACTGTAAGTAACCAAAAAACTTTTCCTGTTCTGATTGCTCATTTCCCAACCTGAGAAAATACAGTTGTTCAGCACCCGTGACAGTAATCACCGCCAGGTTTTGCTGACGGAGATATTCTTCTTGTTGTACCAGTTGGTTAAGAGCAGCTTTCAGGCTTGGTTCTTGACGTGCTAAAGTTACTCGATATGCACGAAAAGCGGGTTGTAGTTCAGCTTCATATTGAGCAATAATCTCATCACGAAAGCTAGCATCATCGCAAACTGCAATCAGTAAATTTAATCCCCGCTTTTGAGCTTCAATAGAAACAATTAAATCATCATACGCATCTTGATTTTCTCCTTCATCAAATAATTCTTCATTTAACATTAATGGCTCCCTGTCTTTTCAAGCTTTCGATAATAATTGGATGAACATCATACCAAGTTTCATCAGTGCGATATTCTAGAACATACAGCCCATGTAGTAAATCCAAAAACTCTGCTTGTTTCGGATCGTTGGGCATAAATTGCTCATAAACACTCTGCAAAATATCGATATCAGTTTTTCCTAAACGTATGGAAAAATCATTGCGAATTTTATTGATTGCTTGCAGAAGAATTTTATCATCAATGATAACTTTGGCTGAGGGATTTCGCCGGATCATCCGCAAACAAATGCGGCAACATTCTTTAGAGATCCGAATTAACTCTCGTAATACGCCACCACTGTAAATTACGATTTTTTCAGCCGTTTCTGCTACGATTAATTCACTAGGAATCCGTTTTTGCAAAACTTCACCGAGAATCTTTGTTGCTTCCGGGCGAGGTAGGGCATTAGGAAAGCGATTTTTACCTTTATCAAATATTTTTAAGACAGGCATTGCCACAACTTGATCGTTGGTTTCAGTGGCAATTATTGTGCTAATAAATGTTTCTCGAAGGACTGCAATGGGGATAGTGTAGATAATTTGAAAGTTAGGTTGACACAGAGCTTTAATGTTATCTCGATAAATTTCGTTCACTCTGCCTAAGTCAAGTTTATCTAAATCATCAATAATTACCAAAACATTTTGTTTAGTTGCAGCTTGAATTAAAGCAGCAATTTCATTAATTCTGGCAACTAAATCTGATAACTTGCGTTCAAATTCTTGCTTAATTTCATCCCGAACGCTAGCATCAGCTTTTAATTTAGAGCTAATCAATTTTAAGAGGTCAAAACCTATACTAACTTCTGCTTGTAAATTTGATTCTTCAGTGCGAGTACGGGTAGCAAACCACTTATAAAGAGCTTCTTTTGTCGATTGTGGAATATCAACTCTGCGTGCCTCTGCCTCTGTCATTAAATTAACTGCGATCGCAAACAGTATATTAATATGATTAACAGCCGACATTTCAATTTTGTCAGCAATAGAAAAGAGAACTACAAAATATTTATCTTGAATTTGTCGGCTAAATTCAGCTAATAAAGTAGACTTACCACATCCGCGATGTCCTGTAAAGACAATTTTGCCATCTCCATTAGGGCTATCTTCCACTAATTGGTTCAGGTCTGCAATTAAATCATCACCATATTCGACTCTAAATCTTTCCATTTCGTTCCGTTCCATCAACGGAAACAGTTCGAGATTGCTGTATGCTTCTTGAAAGGAGTTTAATAAGTCTTCAGACATTGGATAGTGCCGTAAACGTGCTAACTATTCATATAATGGCTCATGATTTTTGAAGCACAAGTTCAGGCAATGTCTAGGATAGAGTATGCTTACAGAACTTATTAAATTCCGTTAATAAATAACTACTAAGTGAGTGGTATGTTATGTCTTAAAAAGAGATGCCCTAATACCCAAACTTCAACCTATCAATGAGTAGCAGAGGTCAATAATCAATAAGACTGAATGATAGATGATACATTCGATAATTTAAACTGAATGATAGATGATACAGATAACATCCTGAAAGCTACTTAACACATAAATAAAATAAAATTTTCAGTTATAAAAATAAATTTTTAATGTGCTTCGTCTCATTCCCCTCTAGCCCATGCGATGGTAGCTGTTGTTACTATTAGTTAGTAGTCTGTCAAAGAATAATCGACGAATACATTCTTTGTAAAGACGGCGATTTATCGCGTCTTTCTAACGTGTCAGTCTTTTAGACGCGATCAATCGCGTCTCTACATGAGATAAAGCTCGGCGACATCAAAACCAGCTTTTGCGACATCAAAACCAGCTTTTGCGACATCAAAACTAGCTTTTGCGACATCAAAACTAGCTTTTGCGACATCAAAACTAGCTTTTGCGACATCAAAACCTGCTTTTGTGACATCAAAACCAGCTTTTGTGACATCAAAACCTGCTTTTGTGACATCAAAACCAGCTTTTGCGAAATCAAAACCTACTTTTGCGAAATCAAAACCTGCTTTTGCGACATCAAAACTAGCTTTTCTCAACGAATTTCAGCAAATATACCCGCATCTATCTAGTTGGCTAATGCCATCCAATACTTTTATAATTCTGTAACTTCACTGTGGCTGGTGCATCTGCTTGTTGCGTATTTTGATGATATATAAATAACTCAGTGTATAAAGTCAGGGTTATTTATAAATAAATCCAAATAGGAAAACTATATGCAACGGAAACGAAACTCCATCTCACTGACTAAAGCTGAACGACGGATTGAAGGAATGCAGACAATTAACCCTGGGTTAGACTTTAGTAATGGGTTTTCAATTGCTACTTACAACACTAAAGTAATTGAGTTACGAGAAAAGTTAGCCGCTTATAATCAAGCACAAATAATAGTAGATAAGACACACAATGCATTAATAGAAGCAGAACGAGAGTTGAATACTTATTCTGAGCAAATGCTGTTAAATGTTGCATCTCGCTATGGCAAAAATAGTGATGAATATGGGATGGCTGGTGGAACGCGCAGGTCAGACCGCAAGAAACCACGTCTAGTAGTAAAGCAAACAGTAACATCTGTGAAGTAATTGTTTGGACTCGCCGCTTCTTCAGATAAGGGTGCGTTGACCTTTGTGACAACGCACCACGAGCCTATATTTATACCGCTTAACTTCTGAAGCATCTCCAGAGACTTTTGATATTCCAAAATCGAATGCTGAGTGCGATCGCAAATAGACTAAGGGTATCGTCAAACTCTAAATCAGACATAATCGTAGGTTAGGTTGAGGAACGAAACCCAACATCTACTTTAGGTTATTAGATTGCCCTTCACTCATTTCTTAACTCACATCTCAAAAACAATAAGTTGACGGTATATTTTATAACCAGTACTTTGGTATAAAGCCCGAAATATAACCATCATAAAATTAACTCAATGCAATATCGCCGAGCCACAATAGAAGGTGGCACTTATTTTTTTACACTCGTAACTCATAAAAGACAAAGACTATTATGCTTACCGACTAACGTATCTTTATTGAGAAATATTTTTCGGTATGTAATGCGACAACACCCATTTATAATTGATGCCTTTGTTTTATTACCGGATCATCTGCACTGTATTTGGACATTACCACAGGGCGATCGCAATTTTTCTACTCGTTGGCGTTTGATCAAAAGCTATTTTAGTCGCCAGTGCATTACTCTATCACAGGAAAACTTATCTACCTCTAGGCAAAATAAAAAAGAGCGAGGTATTTGGCAGCGTCGTTTTTGGGAACACTTGATTAGAGACGAGGTAGATTTTAAAAATCACCTTGAATATATTCATTACAATCCTGTCAAACATGGTTTAGTGAAAGCTCCAAAAGATTGGGAATATTCCAGCTTTCATCGTTCTGTTCGTCAGGGTACGTATGATATTACATGGGGTGCTGGGCAAGCAATTGTATTTGACTCTAATATCGCTAAAGAGTAGATATCGCCTAAATTGTAGCTGAAATTGTAGGTTGGGTTAAACGAAGTGAAACCCAACATCAGCGTTGGGTATTGTAATGGGTAATGTTGGGTTTCGTTCCTCAACCCAACCTACGAATTACTTCACATCAGGTCGTAATAAAAAAAGTGTTAAATGAGTTTATTACAAGCACAAAATTTTGAGCTACTGAAAAGCTTACGCAATCATACTTACATTTACAACTTCCAAATTTTGCGTATTAAAACTTAACTCACCACTTACCTGTATTCAACTAATAAACCGCCTACACTTATCAAAACTATGAAAGTATAGTCAAATTTCAACTCATCAATATTTGAGTAAAAAAAATCCTCTGTGTAAAGTTTTTAAACACTGGATTACAGCAAGTTTTGTCAACCAACTTGATATGAAAGACCAAAAACATAACCCCTCTCCGCCACCGGAAAGGGGTTAATCACTGCCAAAACTCAGCAATCTCTAATAAGCATCTTGCAACTCGTAGAAATCAGGCGAGATGTAATCCTTCCGCAAAGGCCAACCTACCCAATCTTCCGGCATCAAAATCCGCTTGAGATTTGGGTGTCCTTCGTAGATAATGCCGTACATATCGTAAGACTCGCGCTCTTGCCAATCTGCGGTCTTCCAAATCCAGTACACAGAAGGCACTACAGGATTTTCCCGTGGTAAGAACACCTTAACTCGAACTTCTTCGGGGCGATCGCTATTATCACCGACTTTAATCAAGTGATACATACTCACCAATTCTTGTCCTGGTCCAAGGTCTATACCACCTTGACACTGGAGATAATTAAACCCATAAGCATAAAGGGCTGTAGCGGTGGGAAGCAAGAAATCTGCCGGCACCTTAATTATCTCTACACCATTCTTATCTGGTGCTAAAAACTCATGGTCAAAGCCATTTTCCGTCAACCACTGGGAAACTTTACCCGCTTGTACCAATGCCTCTTCTTTTTCTGCTGGTACTGGTTTAGATTCTTCTTCAGCCACGGGTTTGTTCCTCCTTTTGTGCCTTTGCTGTCAGTAGTGCAGGTGGTATTGGCATACCAATCGCTTCCGCCAATTCCTTTGGTGGTGCAGAGCGAGTATCTGACTGCAAATACTTACCAGTTAAAATTTCTTCCACTGGCTTCAGGTTATGAGTCGTGCTGTAGTAGCGGTGAGTTTGCTTAATTTTATCCCGCTCTTGAATCGACTCATTGGAGATTTTCTTCCGCAGCTTAATGATTGCGTCGATAATTGCTTCTGGACGGGGAGGACAACCAGGCAAGTATACATCTACAGGAATCAGTTTATCGACTCCGCGCACTGCTGTGGGGGAATCAACACTGAACATCCCGCCAGTAATTGTACAAGCTCCCATCGCAATTACATACTTCGGCTCTGGCATTTGTTCATAAAGACGCACCAGTTGGGGAGCCATCTTCATCGTGATAGTCCCTGCCGTAATAATTAAATCGGCTTGGCGGGGGCTAGAACGGGGAATTAGCCCAAAACGGTCAAAGTCAAATCGGGAACCAATTAAAGCTGCAAACTCAATAAAGCAGCAAGCAGTACCAAACAGCAACGGCCACAGACTAGAAAGCCGCGCCCAGTCGTAGAGGTCATCAACCGTCGTCAAAATGACGTTTTCTGAAAGGTCTTGAGTGACATTGGTACGCTCAATGGGGTTGATGATTCGCTGTTTGTCCTGAGTTGTTAAATTAGAATTCAAGACCATTCCAAAGCTCCTTTACGCCATGCGTAAACTAAAGCGACTACAAGAATTGCAATAAAGACTAGCGCTTCAATAAAAGCCAATAGCCCCAAACGGTGGAAAGCTACTGCCCAAGGATACAAGAATACAGTCTCCACATCAAAGACGACGAAGACTAGAGCAAACATGTAGTAACGGATGTTGAACTGAATCCAGGCTCCCCCGATGGGTTCCATACCAGATTCATAAGTAGTGCGACGTTCTGGGGCGTAACCACTAGGTCGTAGGAGCTTGGAAGCTGAGAGCGCTAAGGCAGGTACTAGGCTACAGATTATGAAGAAGCCTAGAAGGTACTCGTAACCGCTGAGGACAAACACAATGAGTATCTACCGCTTATGGAGTATTTTAAGTAGTGACTGGGGGCTGGGGACTGAGGACTGGGAACTGGGGATTGGAGACTGGTAAATCCTTCTGAATTTACAATCCCTTATCCCTAATACAAAATTATTGACTTTTAATTCCCAATTCCCAATCCCTAGTCCCCAATCCCTTCAATTACGTTACTTTCTTTTACATTATATCTGTTTGGTTTTTCTGAAATCTGGGAAACAGATACACTTCAACTATTTAATTAGCTTTTGATAGTGATAGAAAAGCCTAACAATTATGTCATAATTTTTAACGTATATTTAAGAATTCTCCTCTGCGAGGCCCTAGCCATGAGCGAACCAGCTGTTGAGACTCCGGTGTTAGACCGCTACGAGTGTCGCGCCTGCGGTTATGTTTACGAACCTGAAAAGGGAGACGACAAGCATGATATTCCTTCAGGGATACTCTTTGCAGAACTGCCTATAAATTGGCGTTGTCCAGTTTGTAGTGCCAAGAAAACCGCTTTTGCCAACATTGGCCCTGCGGGTACTGCATCCGGTTTCAAAGAAAATCTCGGTTACGGTTTGGGTGTCAATAACCTAACGCCAACCCAAAAGAATATCTTAATTTTTGGCGCTTTGGCCCTTGGCTTCTTGTTTTTTATCAGTCTCTACGGCTTACAATGACAGCCGTTATTTGGGAAACAGGGAGTTATTGTGTAATTAAAATCACATAATTTTGTCGTTTTACCAGTTCCGTAGAGCGGCGATGACCCTCAATACCATATTGGGCTAAGATTTTTTGGGATTTTTGGAAAGCTTTTTAATTCCAAGTCTAAAATCCAAAATCCGAAACTGGTATAAGGTAAACCTTTTAGAGAACACCTACAGAAATTTAGAAACAACTTAAGAAATACTAATGCATTCAATTGTGAAAGGTTGGCAACGAATAGCTGCCTTGTTAATAGTAGTCATCATGTGCATCGGTTGTAGCAAAGTTCCTTCTGTTAGCTACAACCCCTGGAAAGTCATTTCTGTGCCAACAGACTCGAATCTACTGGATATTGCTTTTACTAATAACCCTGAGCATGGCTACTTAGTAGGTAGCAATGCCACCCTATTGGAAACCAATGACGGTGGTAATACCTGGAAACCAATAACACTGCAACTGGATGAGCAAAAGTATCGTTTTGATTCAGTAAGTTTTACAGGTAAAGAAGGCTGGATTGCTGGAGAGCCTGGACTGTTGCTGCATACTACGGATGAAGGTGCTTCTTGGTCACGTATTCCCCTGAGCGAAAAGCTACCAGGTAGCCCGATCGCAGTTAAGGCATTAGCAGACAATACAGCTGAAATGGCTACTGATGTGGGAGCCATATATAAAACTACAGACGGCGGCAAAAACTGGAAAGCCCAGGTGGAATCAGCCGTCGGTGTAGTGCGTAACTTGGAACGTTCTGCTGATGGTAAATATGTTGCCGTTTCTGCCAAGGGTAGCTTCTACTCGACTTGGGAACCAGGACAAGATGCTTGGGTACCTCATAACCGCAACAGTTCTCGGCGGGTAGAAAATATGGGTTTTGCCAACAATGGGCAATTGTGGTTGCTGGCTAGAGGAGGTCAAATTCAGTTTAGTGACCCAACTAAACCTGAAGAATGGCAAGAGGCAAAATATCCAGAGTTAGCCACCAGTTGGGGTTTACTAGATTTGGCATATCGTACACCTGATGAAATTTGGATAGGTGGCGGTAGCGGTAATTTGCTTCGGAGTGGCGACGGTGGCAAAACCTGGGAAAAAGACCGTGAGGTCGAAGAAGTTGCCGCTAATTTGTATAAGATTGTGTTCTTAGAGCCAGAACGGGGATTTATAATTGGCGATCGCGGCGTTTTGCTCAAATATCTCCCGAACCCTGAAACAACTTCTCAAGAAGCGGCTTAATGGGGACTAGGGACTAGGAACTAGGGACTAGGTAAGAGTTTTCCCAATCCCCAATCCCCAATCCCCAATACCTATTTCTGAGAAGAACTTTGCAACTTGTAACTCTTTCTTAACTTTGTAGGATAATAAACTCAATAACACTCTATGTATAAGGTAGGGATCTAAATGTCAGGTACCACTGGAGAACGTCCGTTTTCGGACATCATTACTAGCGTTCGTTACTGGGTAATTCACAGCATCACCATCCCAGCATTGTTTATTGCTGGTTGGCTATTTGTCAGCACAGGGCTGGCCTATGATGCTTTTGGCACACCTCGCCCCAATGAGTATTTCACACCAGCGCGGCAAGAAGTGCCAATTGTGAAGAACCGTTTTGAAGCTAAAAAACAAGTTGAACAATTTATTGGAAAGTAGTTTGAGATCATGACTAGCGGCAATAACATCAATCAACCAGTTACCTATCCAATTTTTACCGTTAGATGGCTGGCAGTACACACTTTAGGTGTACCAACTGTATTCTTTTTAGGCGCGATCGCCGCAATGCAATTTATTCACCGTTAGGAGCAATTATGGTAGAAAGATCGCCCAATCCCAATAATCAGCCGGTTGAACTAAACCGGACTTCGCTATACCTGGGACTACTACTAGTTTTCGTTCTGGGGATTCTGTTTTCCAGTTACTTCTTTAACTAACTGGAACTACTCTTTTTAATCTTTGTTTGTTGAGCGTGTGTTGATTTGTTGTTAAGGGAGGAGAGAAGCTGTGTCTGGAAGTGGGAGAATTCCCCTGTGGGTCGTCGCTACGATCGCAGGTTTAGGTATAATTACAGTCTTGGGCATTTTCTTTTATGGTGCCTACGCCGGACTCGGTTCTTCGATTTAACATTAGTTAGTTTGAACCGAACACTATAAGTTAGGATTTTCTAGCATTTGTTGAGAAATCAACCTTAAAAAAACCGCCTGTCTCTATGAGATAGGCGGTATTAATTTTGGTCAATAGTCATTTGTCCTTTATCCTTTGTCATTTGTTTTTCGCAAATGACTAATGACTAATGACTCATGACTAAATCAGCTGATATCGTCGCTTTCAATGTATAAAAACAGAAATGCGAAGGTTATAGCTGGCAAAACCCAACCAATGATGGGAACGAAGATAGAAGGCAAAAAGGAAGCTGCCATAGTAAAAGTTCCTGCTAAATAACACTACAATTCAAAATGAGCTTACTGCAAATTCTGCCAGATTTTTGAAATTCTAAAGATTTTTAACACAGCCCATCTTGGGAGACAAGGGGGGCAGAGGGCAGGGGAGGCAGAGGGAGAATTCGTAACTCTTAACTCGTCACTCAGCACGGGCTAAACCTTAGCTATCCGCTAACGGAACTGTTTTGCCCAATCCCCAATTTCTCTTCATCCCTGAGTTACATACCCAGTAGTTCATCTAGCTGCAAGTTTGGCAAGTCTGGAGGAATTACAGTCCTTACTGTTGTGACTTTATGGCTTTCTTGTTGGGTTGTCAAATCAAGTGCGATCGCTTCTATGCGAATTTCTAAACAGCCAAAAGGAATCTTTAATTGTGTCATTACTTCCAAGCCTCCCAATACACTAGGTAGTAAATTTGTCAATAAATGGGGCCCATCTAGTAACCAGCGAGTTTGATAATCTTCAACCCATAACTTCACAACTACTTGGGGAGGTACTTCAGGCAGTACTACGCGCACTATGATCAACTTGTCGGCGATTAGTTCGCCTTCTGGTAGATACAGTTGCGGAATTGGCAAAGGCTCAATGGCTCCCGCACTTATGCATAGAGAAGGGGATAAACCTAACAATGGTTGCTTATCTTCTTCTAACAAGTAATTATTCGTTGTATCGGCTTCTAGTTCACTATCTGTATCATCTACAACGATTTCTTGCGCCAACCAAGCTGACGCTATATTTACTTTTATCGGAGGAGGGGGAGGCGGTAGTTGTCTTACCAGAGCCATTGAAAGTGTTGGTTCAGATACTTTTTCTACCACCGGATCTTCCACTGTCTCTAGATCAGCTTCATTTGCTGTGTCTGCATCTTCCCCTAAGTTCTCAAGATCAAAAACCGACTCTTGTCCTTCTTCCCACGTCCCTGTGGCATCATCCAGGCTTAATGGCAAATCGACATCAACATCGGGAGTTCCAGCACTCAGAAAAAGCTGAGTCTGCTGGCCTGGAACATTGCGATCGTAGTTTTGAGATTCCAGTTCATTGATGGATTCAGGCAAAGAGTATCCTTGGCTCTGCATCCACTTCCTCAGTAAGGGAGATGAGTACAGATTGCCTGTTGTAATGAATTGTGAATTCGGCTGGGCTTCTACCTCAGCAACAGATTCTTCCTGGAATTGTGCATTTGGCTGGGTTTCTATCTCAGCAACAGATGCTTCCTGAAATTGTGCATTTGGCTGGGTTTCTATCTCAGCAACAGATTCTTCCTGAAATTGTGCATCATGTAGCACTAATTCCGGTATATTTTCATCCTCAGCGACAATTGCGTCTAATTGTGGCAATTCTTCAGCCGCTTCACCTTCCAATGTATCTGGAGGGACATTATTTTTTACTTCTTCTTCTGCATCACCTGGCAAAGCTTGTACCCGTCTCAAGTATGGAAAAGTTGTATCGAGGATTGACATTCGACGTTGCTTGATAACTAGCTGCTCCAAGTTGATAGCAGCTATAGTTGTATCCTTTTCTAGAAGTTCCTCTTGTGTAGGGAATTCTGCAATAACATCTGTGTGAGGGTTAGCATCGATTTGAAGAGGCGGCAATTTCGGTAATTGAGGCGAATTGCCTGAACTTTTAGATTTCCGCAGAGTGGTTTCTCGCAGAACTTGCAGGTTAATTGGCGGCGGTAGGGCTGTATTTGGAGATGGATTGAGTATTTGGGACTGATCTGTTTTTGAAATCTTGACCAGATTGAATAGTTTTAAATCGATCCTCACGGCGGTCTCTGGCTCTGTGGAAGCATCAGGCGAGTCCGATGGGGCTATAGGGTCATTTAAGGATGTACTAGGTTTTGCTGCGGCTGTTATTGCCAGTAATTCTGTTACATCTGCTGTAATTGTGAAGGACTGGCTGGCTAACCTTATAATTTCATCAACATCGGCGTATCGACCATACAAACTGATATCTGCCAAAATTAACTTCGATTCAAAGTCAGCAGGAATATCAATTGAGGTATTGATGGTGAAGGGTAACTCCTGGTCTGGTAAGTGTCGTATCTGAGTCAAGATTTCCGACTCTAGGGGCGATCGCAGTTCAATTCCTAGTTCAAGTGCCTGCAAGCTTTTTGGAGATAATGTTTCACCCTGCTCTAAATTTGTATTGTCTTTAAGTTCTATGCGCCCATTGATTGTAAGAGCTTGTCCCCAACAAGCAATATAACTATCTCGATCTAAAGTTAACAATAATGGTGGTTCTGCTGCTGGCGAATCTGTAACCTCTTCATCATTCAGAAGCAGTTCAGAATCGGGTAAAGCTAAATCTATTAAATTTTGTAAAATTTGCTCTGCCGTCTCACCTTTGAGCCATACAGGACTCACAGGATCATCGATAACTATATCTTTTTCCGCTTCATCTGGAACAACTGTAGTAGCCAATTCTGCCGAAACTGCGATCGCCTCATCTAAAGTAATTACAGGTTCTTCTGGGGCTGCATCCAAGTTCTCTTCATCTGGAACAACAGTGGTAGCAGAGTTGCTATCTGTAGCAATTTCCAGTTCTGCCGAAACTGCGATCGCTTCATCTAAAGTAATTACAGGTTCTTCTGGGGCTGCATCCAAGTTCTCTTTATCTGGAACAACTGTGGTAGCCAATTCTGCCGAAACTGCGATCGCTTCATCTAAAGTAATTGCATGTTCTTCTGGAACTGCATCCAAATTCTCTTCATCTGGAACAACTGTGGTAGCCAATTCTGCCGAAACTGCGATCGCTTCATCTAAAGTAATTACAGGTTCTTCTGGGGCTGCATCCAAGTTCTCTTCATCTGGAACAACTGTGGTAGCCAATTCTGCCGAAACTGCGATCGCTTCATCTAAAGTAATTGCAGGTTCTTCCGGGGCAGTATCCAAGTTTTCAGAAACAGTATCAGCCTGATTAAGTAAATTTGACTCTAGATTTTTCCTTTGCTCTGCCTCTTCTTCCTCGGACAATACTTTAATTTGGACACTGTATTGCCAAGATTTACCGAGTAAATCCGACATCAAATCGCCGTTACAGCGCAACTCCCAAACTCCCGCATCAAAGTAAGTAAAGGGAATTACCGCCATTAAGCCTTCTGAATTAGTGCGACGCGATCGCTTGAAAATTCGCCGCGTTGGTTGAACTTCCTGAGTTGAAGAGTGAGTTACCCGCACTTCCACGTCTGTATTTGAAAGGCTAGAACGAGCCAAAACTCTATACTGCCCTTCCAAAATTTCCAAATTTGGCGATTCTAGGATATGCCACGAGCGAGCGCCTTGTTTCTGTATCAGAAATTGCCAGTGTTCCATTGTGAGTGATGCCCAGACCGACGAGCCCCTGAGTAATATTGTGTATTAACTTGCTTGCAAGTTTACCCCAGTATTTTGTAAATGTACCCCTTAAATAGCTATCTAGTTAATTCCGTTTTACCGGAAAATTCAATGGATCGCCGTGTTGCTTGTGTGTAAAGCTTTTGTTGTTTCCTGAATATTAACTTTGGCACTCTCCACGGCTAAATTAACAGGAATACAATGGACACCGTTGGCTGTCTATGATCAAATTAATAGGAATATTTTTGTATCATTTTTTACTACAAATGTCAAATTTGCAATAGACACAACATACAATAAAAATTAAGATTCACTTGACAATTGTTCTTGAATTGTGGTTTTCCACTTTTTTGCTACAAAAAGGAAGGTAGGATGTGGCTCTTAAGTGTGATTTGCGATCGCCTCTGGCAGATGCAAAGCGTCATCGCAAATCCACAGTTAATCGCGTAGCACGCGCCCAACTTACCTGAAGCGGTTCAAAGAAGTATCCTCACCTGAGTGAAATGTAGGTGACAATAAGGATTTACAGGAGGGATTCGATGCTAGTCATTTTGATGGACGAGCAAATCCTTGCCCCTGAGCAAGTTTGCCAGTCTTGTTTACTCGCTGACAGGAGCGGTCAACCCCGTTGGCGTGGAGGTGAACTACGCTGTGGTCAAGCCATTCGCAAACTTACTCAACAGCAGCCAGACCAGTATGAGTGCATGATGGGCTTTCGCATTGCCCATATAGAATAGTTTAATTTACCAGCAAGACCAAGTAACTGCGTTATCCTAAGCTCAAGTAACTATATAAATTTAACCACAGGAGAACGCATAATGTCTTGGCGCGGGTCTACAACGGTTTCAGATAGAATTTTTGCTTGTTTGCCTTATTTGCTTCCTCTGATTGAGGTTTTTGTATTTGGTAGATATTTGCTATCAGATTTTCCACCGCTACAACTACTGTTTCTGCCGCTTCTGCCATTGTTGAGAATTTACTACGGCGTGCGTTATGCAGGAATGATTATTTTCTTTGCTTTATTTTTACTAGTAGTCAGAAACGAAAAAATTAGTCACTTTATTCGTTTCAACACCATGCAAGCAATCCTTTTGGACATCATTATCTTTTTGTTTAACATCCTCACTGATGTTGTGGGACTAGTTCCCGTTGGTGGTTTTGCAATCCAAACTCTATCCACAACCATTTTTATCGGCATAGTGGGAGCAGTTGCATATTCAGTAATCCAGTCTGTAAGCGGGCGTTATGCAGAAATCCCAGCGATTTCCGATGCAGTGTACATGCAAGTACGCTAGTCTTAACGAGCCACTATGGTATTTTCCAGGCGACCAATACCTTCAATTTCGACGCGGACGCGATCGCCTGGGTGTAATTGATTTACACCCTCTGGTGTACCTGTAAGTATCAAATCACCAGGTAGTAGCGTCATCACCTGGCTAATGTAGGAAACTAAAACATCAGGGGAAAATACCATCTGATCGATACAGGCAGATTGAACTGGGTTAACATCGTCATTCACAAAAGTCTGCAATCTCGCTCCTGGATTTAGCTCCCGCACAATCCAAGGGCCCAAAGGACAGAAAGTATCAAAACCTTTAGCTCGCGTCCATTGAGCATCCAGTTTTTGTAAATCCCGCGCTGTTACGTCATTGGCGATGGTGTAGCCCCAAATTTTTGTTTGGGCTACCTCTGGTGTACATTCAAAAGCGTAATCGCCAATCACTAATGCTAACTCTCCTTCGTAGTCAACTCTTTGTGACTGGGGAGGGTACTTAATTTCTCTCTCAGATGGAATGATAGTCGTGGGTGGCTTGAGAAAAATTAGTGGTTCAGAAGGTACTGGAGTTCCCATTTCGGCTGCATGTTCTGCATAATTCTTACCCACCGCCACAATTTTTGAGGGAGCGCAAGGAGCCAGAATTTGATAATTTTCTGGTGTCAAAATTAAATCAGTTGGTTGTCCTTGTAACCAGGGCGGAGCATCTAGCACCTGCACATTGAGGGATAGTTGTAGTATCCCATAGTAAATCTGTCCTTCTTGATTTTGAATTCGCACGTAGCGCTGTGCCATAACCTTGATGAATATCCTTTTATCTGCGATTAGAAACTTTGAGCGGGAGTAATTCTCAGTTAGCTTTTTAGCAAACCAATTTAGCGTTGAGCCTGAAAGCCGCTATAGATGTCCTTAGAGAAAGATACGTTGTCCTCACTCCCCTTGCTGGTCAGTGAGAGGCTCTGGAGGTAGCCTTACGACCTAGTTTTCATTAGGGACATCCAAAATATACAAACTTCGGCGATTTGGCTAATGATTCAAATTGAAAACTGGTAAGATTATAGTTCCTTGTTGCTTCCGATGTTGATTAATACTAGTATTTTAAATTTAAATCAAGTATAAATTGATGTCAGCAACCTTTTTGTCCATAAGGAAACTGGAAAATATGACTACAAATTACGAAACAATGTACATCCTCCGTCCCGACCTAGGAGACGAACAGGCAGAGCAAGCAATTACTAAATATCAGAATTTGCTTCGTGACCAAGGCGCTGAGGATATCCAAATTCAAAATCGTGGTAAGCGTCGTCTAGCTTATGAAATCAAAAAACACCGCGATGGGATCTATATCCAGTTAAACTACACTGCGCCTGCAACTGCGATCGCTCCTTTTGAACGCGCTATGCGCTTGAGTGAAGAAGTGATTCGCTATTTGACAATTAAGCAGGATATCGCAGAGGAAAAACCCCCTAAAGAGGAAAAGGAAAAGCCCACTAAAGTAGCTGCAACCGTCTAAGGAGCAGGGAGTATAGGGCGGGGAGCAGAAAAGCTGTTTTAGTAAATCTTTCCCCAATTCCCAATTTCCATTCAGTAAAATTTTGTCTTCTTCTTTTTTCGTAACTTAATTGGGAATGCTAAATTAACAAATACTTGCCAAAGGTAGTACTCCCGCAGTTATACCTAAGAGTGGACAAGATTCTGAATGGGAGCTGTAAGCTACTGTGAGCCAATCTGATACACCAAATATTCAAGTTCTCTCTACGGAAGTTTCGCAGCTACGCCAAGAGCTGCAACTCCGCGATCAATTAGTGCAACAACTATCTCAAGAACTCTTCCGGCTAGTAAAGGGTAATACTAGTTTTATGCCCCAGCAGCCGGATCTTGAGCGCGATCTGAGCCAGTTACAGGCATTACAAGAACAACTCCAAGCTGTTGAGCAGCAGGTGGCGTTCTACCAAGAGCAAATTACAACTCGTGACTCCGAAATTTATCAATTGCGACAGTCAGTCCAAGAACTTACAGATCGCACTCGGATGTTAGAGCAAGTAGTACAAGAGTTGCCTCAAATTTACCGTCGAAAGTTTGAGGAGCGGATGACACCAGTGAGAGAAAAAGTAGCAATGCTACAACGAGAAAATCGCAAACTGCAAGCAGAACTGCAAAGTGTGAGTTACCGTTTAGCACTCAAAACTCGCAATGCTAGTCACAGTGGAATTGATTTGCCAAATTTTCCCCGCCCAGCGTCGGAACAAACTAATCTTTCAACTCCCCAGAATGCCTAAAGTTACCATTATGGTGGAATCGAAGAGGTAAGAAATTGTCATAGCAAAGCATCTTGGAGACATCCAAGTAATACATTTAAGGTAAAAATCACTATAGAGTTAGAAATAACGCAAAGGCTAATATTCTAACCTTTCTTACCTCTTGCTTCCTTGCGTTAGTTGCGTCGGATTTAGAGCAATTAGCTTCGAGTAATTTAATGGTGCTAGGGAGAATGCAATTCTTTGCATTTTCTTTGACTGATTTTGGTAATTTTCCGCTTTTCTATGTCGTTAAGACCACCTAGATCAAAGCCATGAGTTTTCCTTAACATTTCATTATCTAGATAATATAAAAAATCAGCCTGCTAGCACCAGACTGTTATCTTTGACGAGTGAGAATATTTGGGGAAATGTGAAAAAATGCAAATTATTGATTGACTCTACCATCCATCTAAAGGTAGATTTATTATCTAAGCCTGCTAGCACCAGACTAAATATCTTCGCCAGTAAAAATGTCTTCGTAAGTGGGAAAAATTTCAAACACTGTATCTAGCTGGGTAAGTTCCAAAATTAGCCGTACAGGAGTTTGCACGTTGCATAGAACTAAACGGCAACCGCTCTGACGTGCAGCTTTCAACCCTTTGACTAAAGGAACTAACCCAGAACTGTCCATGAAATTAACTTTTGCTAAGTCAATAACCCAGAGTTGATGAGCTTGAGGCACTACTCCAGCCATCTGTTCACTCAAAGCCTTTCCGCCTTCTAAATCTATGCTTCCTTGGGGTTTAAACAAAATAACTTGAAGTTCTTGTGTGAGAATCATAAATTCAACAGGGTAATTGAACACTTGACTAAAAATCGAAAAATGACATAAATACCTCTTCTCTTTCAAAGGCAAAATGACTGTTTTCCCTAGATATTTAGGGGATTGCAGCCTTGCAATTGAAAGTAATTATTTCAGTATTCATGTCGTATAATTTGTGATAACTTTCATAAATATAGGCATAAGGACTTCATAATTTCGGTATCAATCGTATCTTTTACGAAATTTTTATAATTTAACCAGAGATATATAAATTTTTTGTAATTTCTTTTTATTTATTTTTAAATAAAATTAACTTGTGCTAGGAAATGCTAAGATTTATACAGTTAATACTCAAAAATTAATAGTTTCCATAGGAGTATGAACTATGGATTACTCAGAATTAAACTAATGACCGAATGAGTCAATGTAGCGGTTTGATTGACACCCCGCCCAAAAACAAGCAAAGATATAGTAAAAGTAAAAATTTGTAAAGACGGCGGTGCGGAATGTCTTTAGAGCTGATTTCACTAGAAAATATCCAGGAATTGGCCCATAATTACGGGTATTGGGCAATTTTTTTGGGAATTTTGCTAGAAAATTTAGGCATTCCCCTTCCTGGTGAAACCGTGACCCTTGTGGGCGGGTTTTTAGCTGGCAGCGATGAACTAAATTACTGGCTGGTTCTCGGTGACGCAATTATGGGTGCGGTAATTGGCGGCACTTGTGGCTATTGGATTGGTAGAGTTAGCGGTTGGCCTTTTCTGGTAAAAGTTGGTAGCATATTTCGGATTTCTGAAGTACGGTTGCTGACTATTAAAGATCAATTTAGTCAAAATTCTGCTAAAGCTGTATTTTTCGGACGTTTTTTAGCATTATTGCGAGTTTTTGCGGCACCATTAGCTGGTATAGCCGAAATGCCTTTTGGAAAATTCTTTTTATACAATTTGTTAGGAGCAGTTGCTTGGGCTAGTTTGATGGTGACATTAGCTTTTTTTGCTGGCAAAATTGTCTCTTTAGAACAATTGGTTGCTTGGGTAGGTCAATTTGCGATCGCAGCTTTACTAATCATCACTGCCTTAATTGTTGTACCCCTGTGGCTAGAGTCTCGCCAAGTTAAAGAAGCTAGTAGTGAAGAGTAAAAAGTGAGGAGTTAGGAGTAAAGTAAAAAGTTATTTTTTGAATTTTTACTTTTGTATTTTGCATTTTAACTCCTAACTCTGCCGATTTTAGATTTCTCCTTCAATCCAAAATCTAAAATTGAATTGACTCCTAACTTTTTATTTGCCGTGACCAAATGCGAGTTGGTAGTCCCCAAACATAGATAAAACCTTCAGCGGCTTTATGGTCAAACTGGTCATCGGCTCCATAGGTTGCCAAATCAGGAGTATAGAGAGAATTATCGCTCGAACGCCCAACTATCGTGGAGTTACCCTTGAATAGCTTCACTCGCACAGTGCCAGAGACTCGCTCTTGTGTCTTTTGAATAAAGGCATCTAGTGCAACTTTGAGTGGACTGTACCACAAACCGTTGTAAACGATTTGGCTATAAGTTTCTTCAATGCCACGCTTGTAATGGGTGACATCTGCCGTTAAAGTCAAGCTTTCTAAATCTCTATGTGCCTGGATTAGCACTAACATCGCGGGTGATTCGTAGATTTCCCGCGATTTGATGCCAACCAGACGGTTTTCAATCATATCTATCCGTCCAACGGCGTGATTTCCTACAAGCTGATTGAGTTCTTCAATTAGCTCAACTGGCTGTTTGGCTATGCCGTTGATGGTTGTGGGAATACCACCGTGGAAACCAATTTCGATGTACTCTGGCTCGTTAGGAGTGTCAGCGATCGCTTTGGTCATCTCATAAATTTCTTCTGGTGGCTCAAATGACGGATCTTCGAGTAAACCAGCTTCAATGCTACGACCGAGCAAATTTTTGTCAATGCTGTAGGGAGAAGATTTTTTGACTGGTGAGGGGATACCAAACTTCTCACCATAGGCGATGGTTTCCTCACGGCTCATGCCCCATTCTCTGGCTGGTGCGAGGATTTTCAGATTGGGGTTGAGGGCAGTCACAGAGACATCAAAGCGAACCTGATCGTTACCTTTGCCGGTGCAACCGTGAGCGATCGCATCAGCACCATATTTTTCAGCCGTTTCTACTAATATCTTAGCGATCAGTGGACGGGCAAGAGCAGTTCCTAGAGGATAACGATTTTCATAAAGTGCGTTGGCTTGAATCGCTCCAAAAGCGTAATCTTTAACGAAGCTGTCTTTGACATCCGCCACGAGTGATTCACTTGCACCTGATTTCAGAGCTTTTTCTCGAATTGGCTCTAATTCATCTCCCTGACCTAAATCTGCTGCTAGGGTAATCACCTCTTCCACACCCCACTCCTGTTTGAGGTAAGGGATGCAAACGGAAGTATCCACTCCACCAGAATATGCCAGGACAACCTTTTTGGCGCGACCCATTAATTTCTCCACTTAGGACAACAAAGAATGAGTCATTATTATATCTGAACTAACCCAGGTATATTTTATTCATGCAACAACCTATAGAAGGATTTAGAAGTTAGGAGTCAGAATTACGGTTCACTCTCGTGGAAGTTTACTTATAAAGCGATCGCTTGAATATAAATATTTTTAAGCCAGTTTTGAACGTCTCAATATTTTTAATGAGATTAATGGAAAATATTTTTTGTTTTCAAGAAGTGTTGATAATCAGCTTCAAATATCAACATAGCTTGCTGTAAATATGGAATAAGTTTACACAACTTTTATATATAGCTGACAAACTTGAAGATTTAACCACGATCATCTTTCGTTTATTATTTCTTAACCTATATACATAGGTTGAAAGTTTATTTAAGTGAAATTACAGAATTAATCATTTTTTAGCTTCGGAGCATTATCTGATGAAATTAGCTAAAGATATTAGCATTGCTACTTTTGCTGTTGCTATCTCGGTTGCTACTGTTGCTAAACCGACGCAAGCTGCCTTGGTTAATTATGGTTTCACCGTGAATGCGACATCGGGCGATAATCCTGGTCAATATTTCGGCTCTTTTCAATATAATGACTCGACCTTAACTGGCATAGGTGAGGAAACCCTAGGCGTTAGCAATGGATTATCTATTGTCTTTGACTACTTGGGTAGTCAGTATACAGAGACAAGTGATTTTGATTACCCCTTATCTCCTGTAGTCAGCTTTACAGATGGCAACCTGTCAGGACTGAGCTATTTAGTTGAAGATCAGTTTTTTATTGGTAACGATCCAGGTAATCCAAATACAGGAGGAACAAAATTTTATAGCATTCTGAGTGCTGACTTATTGTCTACAACAGATGTGGGTACAGTAAGCTACTCTAAGAGTACACCCGTACCAGAACCGATGACTATTAGTGGTATAGCGATCGCAAGTGGTATGGCGTTGGCGATGAAACGCAAGAAAAAACTATCTGGGGTAAATTAATAGCACGACCTTGGAAATCAATGTAGAGACATTATAAATAACGTCTCTACATTCATAAGTCTAAGTAAAATCACCAGTAGGATTCTTACGTTTGATGCCAATTACAGATGGTTTAGGAAAGCTTCTAGGTTGACCTTTACCACCGTCAGCAGTTGAGATGTTACTTGGCCAACTACTACCACGAGGCACTGTGCGAGCCTGATTGAATGTAACACCACTCAAATCCAGTAATTCAATCTCACGACTCAAAATCGTACCATCGTTAATTGGGCTATCTTCGCCAGGATGCTGGACGGAAATAATCAGCGTATCTCCCACAAAAGTTGGCCCGGTCATCTCACAACGCACCGGTCCATGAGCAAACGGTATTACCTCTCCTGCGTTAGCACCAGTAGTAGGAATGTAGAATAGCCAGTTATTACCAAAAACTCCTGTGAAGTTAGAAACATTACCATTGGCTGTGTGGTCGATGGTAGTTACAGTACCGGCAGCACCAACATTAAAACCATTGTGAGTGGTGGTAGACATATCTGTCACACCCCAAACATTTGCTTTATTGTCGAACACTAGGTTATCTACATTAGCAAAACCAGTACCAGAAATTGATCCGGCTTCTCCACCCTGAGCAAATCTCTGCCAACGGAAGGTTAGACCAGTACCATCGGCACTATCTTCAATAAGCTTGTACAATCCCCCTGATTGTTGCGTTGCGTTGAAATTTGTACTCAACTTGGCAACTTGGAAAATGCGTGAATCTGGATAACCGTCGCTTCCCGGCGCACCATCAGTATAAGCAATGAAGACTTCTTTGGTAGCCGGATGCACTTCTATATCTTCTGGACGTGCTGTGGGAGTTCCGCCAGCCAAATTCGCTGCTAAGAAAGCATCAACGAGAATAGCACCCTGGGAAGTGTAGAAGTCAGATAGCTTCTTACCTTGATAATCAGGTAGTCTATCAGCTTCATTGGTGCGATCGACTGCGAGGGAACCACCATCTGTAGTTTGACCTGCAATACCATTGCGTTTTGGTAGGGGTAAAAGACCATTTCTTTGAGCCGAACCCAAAGCAGCAAATTCTACAGAAGAAATTACCGATGGCGGAATGGGATTGCTGGGAGTAGTTAAACGTAATGGTATCCATTGACCCGTACCATTTGGATTGTAGCGGGCGACATACAATGTACCACTTTCCCACAAACTGCTGTTAGCTTTACTGGTTGGTGAAGAAATCACACCTGCACTGATAAATTTCCAGGTGTGTCCCCCACGTCTATCATCACCCATATAGGCTATTAATGGTTTCTTAGCTTCGGCACGGATAGCAACGTTTTCATGGCGGAAACGACCCAACGAAGTATGTTTGCGAGGGCGGAAATTCGGATTAACGGGATCAATTTCGACAATCCAACCGTATTTTTCACCAACTAAACCGAAGGTCTTACCAGTAGTGCCATCGATGTAACCTGTTTGAGTACCATTAGGGGTAACTGGTTCTGTGACACCAACAAAAGATCCTACACTGCCTTGAAAATTTTCTTCAGCACTTAAAATAGTTCCCCAAGGAGTTGTACCGCCAGAGCAGTTATAGCCAGTGCCAATAATTTTGTTACCCAATCCATCGGAGGAGAGGTTAAATACTTGGGTTGCAGCTGGGCCAGTTGCGATGAGATAGTTTTGATCGCCTTTTTGGTAGCTACGACTTCCCCAAAAAGTGACATTTTTATATTCATCACTCCTTTGGCTATTAATTCCTAACCCAGAAAGACCATGAAGGCGGCGATTCCTCGCATCACCTTTAACCACAGCATAGCGGTTACTGGAATTACGTCGGGAGATGCGGACGATTGAGCCGCCTAAGTTATATAGTGCTTCGCCGTCAAATTCAATATTTCTAGTGGAAGGTAAAGCCCAGCCAATTACTGATTCAAAGGTAGTAGGCAATCCTTTAACATCAGCAGGAGCTTCTGGTGCTAGATCAGAAAAAGGAAAACTCACGTATTCGTGATTGACCCACAAATAGCCTACATCGTTGGTTCTGCCGAGAGGAATAAAACCCGTATAATCGTTGTTGTAACCGAAATAATCTTCAGGGTTAGGAAAGACGCGATCGCCCCAGCTGATAATTACATAACGTTCATACTCTGGTGGCACTACCACATCATCAACTACGTTGTAGCTATTTAACTTCGCATTTGCAGATGGATTAATTACCTGTCCTTGACCAATTGCCGTTGGCAAGAAACTTTTTTGCTGTTTATAAACGGGCAAAGGATGGGGTAAGCGCACTGGTGTAAAGCTTAGTTGTCTGTTATTTGCTTCTGCAATACTAGAAACACCATTTAGAATTGTGTCTCCCAATACAGCAGCACCAGCACTGCCAGCAAAAAATATTAAAATTTGTCTGCGACTTAATTTAGACATTAAATACTCCTGTGTTGTGACATAAAAAATTTAGTAGAGGCAAATCTTGATTACTGGCAGAAAAAGCCATCAATTATTTACGTGAGATGCCACAGATTTTGAACAGTAAGTAACCTGTTATTAACAAAAGGTTGTTTGCTATTTAGGTTACATAACTAGACAAAAAGTTTTAAGTTTGTCATATAATCTAATGACCAAAAATTAACATCAGGTTATATGTTGATTAATGGAGATTTATCAAACAGAATTCAGGAGTCAGAAGTCAGAAGTCAGAATGAATTCTGCCTTGTTAAATAAACTTACTTTGAGAATTTTCGGGCGGATACAAATTAGAGATGATCGGGGAATACCTATAACAATTATTTCCTTTGACATTTTCTTAACCAGAATCAGCAAAGGAACAGTGTCAGCACCTCATCTGTCCTATCCTGGAGATGGATAAATAATGTTGTGGGTGAGACTGTGTTTTTCAGCGTTGTGATACCGACTTATAATCGCCAACCGATCTTAGAAAAGTGCCTCCGCGCCTTGGAGGTGCAAGAGTTAAGCCAGCCAAGTTCGGTTACTAATTACGAGATTGTCTTGGTGGATGATGGTTCTACTGATGGCACATTGGAATGGTTGACAGCACACAAAGAAGAGTTTCCCCATGTGCGATGGTTTCAGCAAGATCATGCTGGCCCAGCTGCGGCTCGGAATTTGGGAGTAAAAGAGGCGCTGGGAGACACAATTATCTTTATTGATAGTGATTTAGTAGTGCTGAATAATTTCTTGCAAGCTCATGGGAACGCCCTAGTGCAGGGGAAAGAGAAATTGGGGAGCGATCGCTTTTTCACTTACGGCGCAGTTATCAATACTTGTAATTTCAATAACCCAACGGCTGAACCCTACAAAGTCACAGATTTTTCAGCAGCTTTTTTTGCTACGGGAAATGTAGCAATCCCTAAACATTGGTTAGAGAAAGCGGGACTTTTTGATACCAGCTTTCAACTCTATGGCTGGGAAGATTTAGAATTGGGTGTGCGGCTGAAAAAACTAGGTTTGACACTAATTAAATGTCCAGAAGCCGTAGGATATCACTGGCATCCAGCATTTAACTTAGAGCAAATTCCCCGATTGATTGACCAAGAAATTCAACGCGGACGGATGGGAGTTTTATTTTATCAGAAGCATCCCACATGGGAAGTGCGAATGATGATTCAAATGACTTGGCTACATCGCTTACTTTGGGGACTTTTGTCCCTCAATGGCGCACTTAATGAACGGACAATGGCTCCGTTTTTGCAATGGCTAATTAATTTAGGCAAACCGCAATTAGCTTTAGAAATTGCTCGAATTTTTCTCAACTGGTACAACGTGAAGGGTGTCTATGAAGCCTATGCCGAAATGCAGCAAGCATTGTGATTTACCGATGAGATTAGTATTTTATCCGGTCACATTACGTCAAAATCGCTCCACCCATCAACCGTTCATACCGATACTTTAACTCTTCTTTCATCAAATACCAGCGCTCTAGAGTAACATCCATCTCTATTATTTTTTCTGCTGCTTGCCGCGCTAAAAGTAAAACTTCTTCATCTTCGACCAAGCTTGCTAAGGTAAAATCTGGCACTCCCGATTGGCGAGTTCCCAGTACTTGCCCTGGGCCACGAAAACGCATATCCATCTCTGAGATGAAAAAGCCATCCTGAGATTGTTCCAACACCTTCAAACGTTGTTGAGCATCAGGACTTCTGGAACTGCTCATCAACAGACAGTAAGATTGAGCCGCACCACGACCTACACGCCCACGCAGTTGGTGCAGTTGTGATAAACCAAATCGCTCTGCATTTTCGATGAGCATGACTGTAGCATTAGGTACGTCTACACCAACCTCGACAACGGTAGTAGAAACCAAAACCTGCGTTTGGTTATCACGGAATTTGGTAATAGATTCGTCCTTCTCGGCTGAACTCATCCGACCATGTAGTAGCCCAACTTGAAAATCGGGAAAAATGCTTTCTTGTAACTTTTGATGCTCATCAACAGCCGATCGCAAATCCAGTTTTTCTGATTCCTCCACCAAGGGCAAAACCACATAAACTTGCCTACCTTGGGCAATTTCTCGGCGGATTAGGTCGTAAGCATGGTTGCGTTGCTGACCAGATAATACTGTTGTTTGAATCTTTTGTCGTCCTGGTGGTAACTCATCAATTTGGCTCACATCCAAATCCCCGTGTATCGTCAGTGCCAAGGTTCGAGGAATCGGGGTAGCTGTCATAGTTAACACATGGGGTTGTTCGCCTTTTTGTTGCAAACGCGCCCGTTGTTCTACTCCAAAGCGATGCTGTTCATCTATCACCACTAACCCCAGTTGCTGGAAGTTTACAGAGTCTTGAATTAAGGCATGAGTTCCCACTAACAGAGGTAATTCACCAGTTCCTAACTGAGAATGTATTTGTCTTCGTTTAGCAGTTTTGGTGGAACCTGTCAGTAATTCCACTGGTAAATGTAAGAGGTTAAACCAACTAACTAACTTGCGATAATGTTGTTCTGCCAAAACTTCTGTGGGAGCCATTAACGCCGCTTGGTAGCCAGATTGAATTGCTGCGAGGATAGCTAGCACAGCGACGACCGTTTTACCAGAACCGACATCGCCTTGCACCAAACGATTCATTGGCACGGGTTTTTGTAAGTCGTTGAGAATGTCGTTGAGAACTCGTTGCTGTGCGCCAGTGAGTTTAAAAGGCAGTATTTCGTGGAATTTTTCTACAAGTTGACCTCGCGGGACAAGGATGGCGCTAGTTTGAATCGCTCTTGCTTGCTGCTGACGTTGCAGTAACCCAAGTTGTAGGTAGAAAAATTCATCAAAAACTAGGCGGCGACGGGCGACTTGTAGAGCGGCGCTATCGCTGGGAAAATGGATATTAGCGATCGCATCTTTCAATTCCATCAAACCATATTTCTGCCGCAAACCACTTGGTAAAGGGTCTTTCAGGTTAGCCGCAGCAGGTAAAGCAGCAATTACCGCCTGTCGAACTGTATTTGCCACCACGCCTTCAGTCAATCCATAAATTGGCACTACTCGCCCAATATTCAGCGACTCAATCGAATCTCCTGGATTTGCCAAAACCTCTAGTTCTGGATTATCAAGCGTCAAGCCGTATTTACTTTCTTTCACCAACCCACACGCGGCTAAAATACTACCCACTGGATAACGACGTTTTAAACTTTCTTGCCAAGCGCGACTACTAAAACGTGTACCTGCGTAAAAACGACCAATCTTGATTTGACCGCTATTATCTTTTACGACTAGTTCTAAAATTGATAATTTCTGATTTTTAGGGCTACTAAAGCAGTTACAACGCTTTACTGTAGCCACTATTGTCACCGTCTCACCTGCCTGTAACTCGCGGATATTCACCTGACGCGCATAATCAATGTGGTCACGAGGATAATAGAAAAGCAAGTCGCGGACGGTGTGTAAACCAAGCCGTGCCAAATTATCAGCTTTTTTGAAACCTATTTCTGGTAAATCACTGAGTTTTTGGTCAATTTTCGGTGCAAGCCTCCGACTCACCTCACTAACAATTGGAGACTTTGGATTTGGAATTTTTAATTGATTAATTCTCCCCCGCTCCCCTGCTCCCCTGC
>NZ_JAAGOG010000329.1:0-5478 GCF_010747425.1 Nostoc sp. UIC 10630 | reverse complement strand
TGCCCCCCGTGCCCCTCTACCTTTTCTGCCCAATGCCCAATTACGAATTTTCTGCGACTCGTTTCAGGCGGCGGAGTTGGGCTTGCATATCTTCTTTTGTCCAAGATGCGGCAAAGGTATTGAAACCCCAACTCACTAAGGGGTTAGGAATATCGAACTCAAAACGGTTTAGTAGGAGCGTTCCCTTTTCTGTGGGTTGACATTCCCAGCGATCGCGCCCTTGAAAAAATCCCTGAAATTCCCAGACTACCAAACCCGGTTGTCGTTCCACAACTACGCTATTCAACGTAGGTTTCAGTAGAGGAATTTGAATGATAAAACGGCTTTTACTGCCGACATCAGTACTCCAAGATTCACCCACAGGTTCGCAACGGAGGACAGGGTTGAGCCAGCGTTGCATGAGAGCTAAATCGCTAATACAGCGCTCTACCACCGTAGCTGTAGCATTAATTTGAATCGATTGCTCCAAAACTTGAGGCATTGCAGATTTTCGATGCTGTTGCTGCAATTAGAGTAACGCAAAACTCAGCACTGACAGTAAATTAAATCAAATATTAGTAACAAAGTCAAAAATTACTCTTGATATCAATGCCATAGATGTATGTTTTTACTGGTAAATTGATAGGCAAAACACTTACTCAGTGTTTGCGGCGAATACTTAAGCTTAATTCCCGAAAACCATGAATACAACTTGGCAAGGAATAATCCAGGTGATAGAAGTTGTTTTGCCCATGAGGGTGCAGCAATTTTTGGCACAATCCCCCAGTCTGCAACCGACGCAACCAGCAGTGAATCAAGGAATCGCTGATGTACAAGGTATTATTCAACAGATAATTCTGTTTACGCCCCGTCTTCTGGGGGCAGTAGCAATTTTGTTAGTAGGTTGGCTAATTGCAGCGATCGCAGCAGCCGTAACGCAAGGAATCCTCAAGCGCACAAATATCGATAACCGCATTGCCACAGGGATAACAGGTCGTCAAGATGTTCCCCAGGTGGAGAAATTAATCTCCACCTTAGTCTTTTGGAGCATTATTCTATTGACGGCGGTAGCTGTTTTACAGACATTGGATCTGGAGGTAGCCTCTCGACCCCTCAATAATTTTCTCAATCAACTTATTGGCTTTTTGCCAAATTTGGTTGGTGCGGGAATCCTTTTGGCAACCGCCTGGTTTTTGGCGACCATTGTCAAGATTATCACTGTGCGCTCATTACAGGCATTTAATCTGGATGAGCGTTTGAATCCAGAACCAGAAGACAGCGCACCCAGCCTAAATCAGTTGTCTCTAAGTGAGACGATTGCTAATGCTCTGTATTGGTTTATATTTTTACTGTTTCTTGCCCCAGTTTTAGATAGTCTTGGACTAAGGCAGGCTTTACAACCAGTACAAGCTCTCATTACAGAAGTTCTGCTAATTCTACCGAACATTTTAGCGGCGATCTTAATTGCTGTAGTTGGTTGGTTCATCGCTAATGTAGTCCGGCGGATTGTGACGAACTTGTTGGCGACAACTGGTATTGACCATTTAGGTAGCCGGTTGGGATTATCTGCAAGTGCGGGGGTGCAACCTCTATCGAATATTATCGGCACAATTGTCTATGTTTTGATTTTGATTCCTGTAGCGATCGCAGCGCTTAATGCCTTGCGAATTGATGCGATATCTGTCCCGGCGATCGCCATGCTACAACAGGTTCTCAACGCTCTCCCTGCCATCTTTACAGCCGTGGCAATTTTAATTGTTGCCTATTTTGTGGGGCGGTTTGTGGCGGATTTAGTTACAAGTATCCTCACCAATTTAGGCTTTAACAACATTTTCACTATTTTGGGTCTGACTACACCCACTAGACGCATCGAAATTTCAACTGAACCAACAACTGCCCATATCCCAAACCGCACTCCATCGGAAATTGCAGGTATTGTTGCCTTAGTGGGTATCATGCTGTTTGCAACGGTGGCGGCGGTGAATATCTTGAATATTCCAGCCCTGACAGCATTAGTGTCTGGTATTGTGATTATATTTGGGCGAATTTTGGCGGGATTGGTGATATTTGCTATTGGCTTATTCCTGGCAAATCTAGCTTTTAATATCATTACCAGTTCCGGCGAACGTCAGGCAGAGATTTTGGGACAAGTAGCGCGAATTGCCATTATTGCCTTAGTCTCTGCAATGGCACTGCAACAGATTGGAGTTGCCAGTGATATTGTGAATTTAGCCTTTGGACTTTTACTCGGTGCGATCGCAGTTGCTATTGCCCTAGCCTTTGGTCTTGGAGGGCGCGATATTGCCCGCGAACAAGTTCAAGAATGGCTAAACTCTTTCAAAGGTAGAAACTAAAAGTTGATGAAGGCGCAATTTCATCTGTATATAGCAATCCTAAATCATTCGTGAGAATTTGAAATTGTTGCTACCCTTCTTAGTCCCCCCAAGACATCGGGGGGACGGCATTAGCTGGGGGGAAAATTTTTTACAACTTTGGCAAGCAATCGCAAAATCTGCTTTAGAACCAGCACATGAAGCAACATTTCATGCTAGAAACTACGGTTTTAGACCAGGATGTTCGGCACATGATGCCCAGAAAATTCTGTTTAATATTACGACGGAGATTTAACTTACTGGAGCGAACGCAATAGTAAGTTAATAGATGGCGAAGTAATTGGGAATTCATTCCCAGGTTACACCTGGGAACGAGTAGTAAACTTTTAACTCCTAACTTTTATTTCCCAAACCCTTTACCACGAGAGGTTGAAGGTAGACAAATACAGTTTTCGAGTTGACTAATTAAAGCCTCACGATCCAAATTTTGACCAATCAGTACTAGTTGGTTTTTCAATTGACCTTGCCATTCATCATCATCCAAGGTGAAGCGTTTACCGCAAAGGTGGAAAATATGACGCTTCGGACTTTCATCAAACCACATAATCCCCTTGGCTCGGAAGATATTTGAGGGTAGCTGGTTATCTAAGAAATACTGAAACTTCCTAATAGAAAAAGGCTTGTCACTTTGGAAAGAGATGGAAGTAAAACCATCATTTTCTAAATGGTCAGAATGATGATGATCGTGGTGATCGTGGTCATGGTCGTGATGATCGTGACCGCATGTTGAGTGGTCATGATCGTCATGATGATCGTGATGATCGTGTTCATCCACCACTGTGTCAAAATATTTATCCGACTCAAACAGACCAACACTCAAAATTAAAGGAAGTGGCACTTGCGATCGCGTAGCGCGAATAATTCTTGCTCCTTCCTTAACTTCGTTAATTTTTGTTTCTAACTCGTTCAAAGTGGCTTCATCAACCAAATCGGCCTTGTTCAGCACAATAACATCACCGTATGCAATCTGACTGTATGCGGCTTCAGAGTTAAATAAATCTAGGCTGTAATTCGCCGCGTCTACCACGGTAATAATCGAATCTAAGCGGGTTAAATCTCGTAATTCTGTGCCCAGAAATGTTAAAGCTACTGGTAGCGGATCTGCTAATCCAGTTGTTTCCACTACTAGATAATCTAGATTTTCTTGGCGTTCTAAAACTTTGTAAACTGCATCTACTAAATCATTATTAATAGTGCAGCAAATACAACCATTATTTAGTTCCACCATGTTCTCACCAGTGGAAACAATTAGCTCGTTGTCGATGCCAATTTCACCAAATTCATTCACGAGAACAGCGGTTTTTAAACCCTGTTGGTTGTTGAGGATATGATTGAGTAAAGTCGTCTTCCCACTACCGAGGAATCCCGTAATAATTGTTACTGGCATTCCTTGTTTGGGCGTATCCATTGCCGAAGATTCGGGTGTAACTGCTGATTGCATAGCGCTGTTATCAAATAGTCAAAAAATAGTAATGTAGCGCAGATAGTCCAGAAAACACTAGCATAGGGATGCTGGACTGTCATCCCAGCTGCTTTACCCTATTATTACGTATCTCCTTATTTCAGCATTACTCTGTTATGACCCTAACACTCTACAATACCCTCACCCGTCGTCAAGAACCGTTTGAAACAGTCGAACCAGGCAAGGTTAAGATGTATTACTGCGGCGTGACGGTGTACGACTACTGCCATTTGGGTCATGCTAGAGCTTGCATTGTTTGGGATGTAATCCGCCGATACCTCCAGTTTATCGGTTATGAAGTCCGATATATCCAAAATTTTACTGATATTGATGACAAGATTCTCAATCGAGCCCGTGTTGAAAATTCATCAATGGAAGCTGTGGCCGATCGCTTTATCAAAGCATATTTTGAGGATATGGCGCGGTTAGGAATCAAAGAAGCCGATGAATATCCCCGCGCTACCCACACGATGAATGGCATTCAACGGTTAATTCATGAATTAGAAAATAAAGGTTTTGCTTACCCCTCTGATGGTGATGTCTATTATGCAGTCCGGCAGTTTGCTGAGTATGGCAAGCTTTCTGGACGCAGGTTAGAAGATATGCAAGCGGGGAAAAGCGAGCGCGTCAACGTAGAAGATCCAGAATATCAGAAAAAGAAAGACCCCTTTGATTTTGCTTTATGGAAAGCAGCAAAACCGGGAGAACCCGCTTGGGAATCACCTTGGGGCGCAGGTCGTCCGGGGTGGCATATAGAATGCTCGGCAATGGTACGCGATCGCTTGGGTGATACCATCGATATTCATGCTGGTGGTGCTGACTTAATTTTTCCCCACCACGAAAACGAAATTGCCCAATCTGAGGCTGTAACAGGAAAACCCCTAGCGCGTTACTGGTTGCATAACGGCATGGTGAAGGTAGATGGTGAAAAAATGTCCAAATCTTTGGGCAACTTTACCACTATTAGAGACTTACTGGATCGAGGAGTTGACCCGATGGCAGTACGGTTATTTGTGCTAACTGCTCAATATCGTACACCCATAGATTTTACCGACGAAGCGATCGCCGCAGCAACCAACGGTTGGCACACCATTAAGGAAGGTTTACTTTTCGGCTACCAATACGGCAAAAAACTAGGCTGGGAACTAGAAAAGGGAGAACATTCCCCAATTGAAAATTCAGATGTTGAGCGTTTTCAAGAAATTGTGAATAACGACTTTAATTTTCCAGGTGGATTAACAGTACTCTTTGAATTAGCTAAAGAACTGCGCCGTGAGGGGCATATTCTTGTACATGAAGGGAAAACCGAAACATCTCCAGATAAGTTAAAGCATCAATGGCAAACCCTTGTCACATTGGCTAGAGTTTTGGGTTTAGAAGCCGAGATAGAAGCAGAACCTGACAAAAATAATGGTTTAAGCGATGCGGAAATTGAAGCGAAAATTCAGCAAAGGCAAGAAGCGCGTCAAGGCAAAAATTTTGCCGAAAGCGATCGCATTCGTGACGAACTTCAAGCAGAAGGTATTACGCTAATTGATAGCCGTGATGGTACGCGCTGGCATCGGAATTAGAAGTGACTTGGAACTAGGGACTGGGTACTGGGAAAGAATTATTTTGATCCCATTCTTTCCCAGTACCCAGTCC
>NZ_JAAGOG010000328.1:0-5517 GCF_010747425.1 Nostoc sp. UIC 10630 | reverse complement strand
CGCTTAAAAAAAGATGCATTTATAGAAATAGAACCGGAAATTTGGCTGCAATTAAGAGATTTAGGTTTAGCACCTGGTCTTTCCTTCTTTTACCAAGGTATTAAATATACAAAATCTCAAGGGTTTGTTAGCTTTAATCTTGCTGCTAAATGGAAACGTAAACGTTTGGGAGTCGCGCCGGAGGAAGGTTGGTTTATTCTTACCAACTTAGATGATTTAAATTCAGTTATTAGAGCTTATAAACAACGTTTTGATATTGAAGAGATGTTTAGAGATTTTAAAAGTGGTGGTTATAATTTAGAAGATACTAATGTATCAGGTCAACGGCTAATTTCCCTAATATTATTAATCTCGCTTGCCTATACTGCTGCAACTATATCTGGTCAACAAATTAAATGCATGGGTGTTCAAAAATATGTTGGTCGAATTAAAGAATCGGGGCGTACAGTTCGCCGTCATAGTAGTTTTTATATTGGATTATATGGAGCTAACTGGGTCAATTTTATGGAAAATTCTTATGAACTGGTGGCTGAGTTAATGATACTATCTCCTAATAAGCGGAAGTATTATCAACAAGGAGAAAGGGCTATGAGGCTTATTTTATCTGCATCCTAGCCCAAGTTGTAGCCCCGTAAGGATGAAGACAAACCTCTACGCGCTATTTTGGATTACTAAAGCTGCCATTCCACATCTTTTACCCGGAGCATCAATTATTAACACCACTTCTATTAACACCACTTCGATTCAGGCATATCAACCTTCAGCAAGTCTGCTTGACTATGCGATGACCAAAGCCGGCATTGAGAATTTTAGCAAATCTCTCGCCAAACAGATGATCCACAAGGGAGTGCGCGTTAATGCAGTCGCACCCGGCCCATTTTGGACACCGCTACAGCCGAGTGGTGGTCAGACCCAGGAGAAGATCGAGAAATTTGGTTCTGAAGTTCCGCTCGGAAGACCCGGGCAACCTGTAGAAATTGCTCCTGTGTATGTGTTGCTTGCTTCCCAAGAAGGTAGCTACATCACCGGAGAAGTTTATGGTGTAACAGGCGGCATCGGGATTGCCTAGTTCAAAAGACATCTTGCAAAATTAACTTTTGCCAAAATATTAAGGTGCATGTTTGCATGTTAAGGGGAAGGGAAAATTCCATACTTTTACCCCTTTCCTATTCCCCTCTTCCCCACAAATGCCAATAAGTCTAGTTAAAAAAGTGATGAAGCAGGACGAGCCAATCTTTTTGTATCGCTCTGGCATCTGTGCAGAATTCAAGCGAGTCAAAATTGGGAGTGCGATCGCACTTTAGTAGTTGCTTTGCGATCGCGTATTGCTAGGAGAAGCGATGGTCATCAACTTTTCAACTAGAAATTCGCTTCTCAACTATCAACATTAAGCCTTTCAATTTCCCATCTTCTGTAAAACTTTGGCTAGTGCGACATTTATTATCGTTATTCACAAGATTAATCATTTCCGTTGCCAGTAATTGACCTGTCGCTCTATTCCAGACATTAAAAATGATAATGCTATCTCCATGTTCACGCGCAATAGTGGTGAAATTTGACCATGTGGGAACATCTACTGCTTCTATTTCTATTTCATCATTACTAATTACCTTACCAACAAAACTGTTAGTGACAATTCTACCATCGGCATAATGGTAAGTATTGGTTTGTAACCATTGATTGTCAACTATCTTTTGTGTAATTTCTGCTTCAAAGCGTTCTGTTTCTTGAGCATTAGCATCCATTCTGATCCAGTAACCTGACCAAGTGCCAACATGTTTGGGGAAAACCTGAAAATCACTCAATTGTTTGGACATATTGCTCATACAAACAAAGTTTATTTACCTATTTTTTTCTTTATACATTAGAAAGCGATGTCTACAACGGGCTGTTCGGTGTCGCTATTCTCTATAATTTCTTATATAGTACATAAATACTATTAAAGTTAACCCTAATACTTCCTAAGCAGCAAGTATCGAGTATATCAGCTACGCTGGGCGGTTACGCCATCGCCCTGATAAAATTATTTTCGAGAAATGAAAGCAACAAGAAAGCGATTGCTTGTGACAAAGCAGTACACTCCTGCTATACCGAAAATCCACTCCTTGCTATAGCGTACCCACCCGCCGGGGCATCGCCCTCAAGCCCTGGCGAGAAGAATTAAAGAACCAACGCACTGTGTGCAACCATTTCAAGATTCCACTCCTTGGATAGTAGGTATCGCAGCCAAAATAGAATAACGGCGGATATCTTCTAGTGGCGCAGCTATTAATCCTTCTAGCTTGGCTATTGCAGCTTGCAGATAGGGTGATGTTAAATGAGTATCCAGTGCTGCCGCAGATTCCCATTCTTCTACAAAAGTAAAATCTGTTGGATCTGATTGATTTTGTAAAAGTTCATATTTAATCACACCTGCTTCAAGTTTCGTTGATTCAATCAGTCCCAATAATAAAGCTTTGAGTTCTTCTACTTTATCTGGTATTGCCACAAAACGAGCTACAACATGAATGGTTTGGTTAGTCATTAGTCAATGGTAATTATTAGTTATTAGTCCTGTCGTCCATAGCCAACAGTTGATAGTCAACCCCTTCGGGGAATTTAAAATAGGTTAATAGGTTAGGCCTACTGGAGTGACCACCATGTAGCGAAAGATAGTTAGTAATAAAGCGTAGTTTCCCCCATTTCGACCCTTCTCTTCTTAGGTTGCGCTCTAAGCGTAGCTATGCCGCAGGCTTTACGACAAGCTCAAGGCAGATATTACTCGATTGCAGCAGAGGTTACAAGCAGCGATCGCACCCCAGTCAACAAAATAAAAACCTTACACTAATAGTAGGGACTATGGCTTACTCTGTATTTTCTAACAAAGAACTCTATGCTAAAGTTACATTCTTTCGCTAAACTTTGTTTATTGACAACATTATCAACAATCCTGATGTGGTAGTATCCGGCTTTTGCTTGGAATAAAGCTAGCCACATGGTATATCGCCAAACCAATAGCAAAACGTCGGATGAGCTTGGCAGGCTACCGTCTAGCTGATGTGCTTAATAAACTGTTCGGCAAGTAATAAAATATATACAATCTCTTTTGTTATCCACTTACATGATGTGGGTAGTTTTTGATTTTACTAGAGCGATCGCCTCTCCCTAAATAATTCTTAGAGGAAAAATTGCCTTTGGTGCGTAGTTTACCGCCGTAGGCATCGCTTGCTTCAAAGCAGTACACTGCTACTATGAAAATCCCCGACTGCGATCACTCTCTAGCCTAGAAACTTTCTTTGACAAAATTTCCCACCCCTACCATCTTCGATAGCGGTCCCATCCGTGGAACCCTCTTCCAAATCCGAAGTTGATGCCATTTGAACTAGAAGAATGTACATCAATACCAGTGATGTTTACTGCAATTGCTAAAACTATAATGACTGGTCTGGATTTGAGAAAATGCAATAATTTCATGGTGCCCAGGAACGCAATTACATAATATGGTTCCCATTTGATGGGGCACGATGCCGAACGCGAGTGCGTCTCCAAGAGTTGGCTAGCCGGTATGCCATCGCACCAGAGGAAAAGCTTAAATTAACAGTTTGCGAAAATGCCCTGACTTGGTGTTAGTAAATTATCTGGATCGTAACGTCGCTTTGCACTTACCAGATTTCCCCAAACTTGACCAAAATGCTGCTGCCAATCCTTTTTGTCAAAGGGAATAGCATCTACGGAATATTTGTAACCACCCAAGTCACGGTTTTGCTTAAATAGTTTGCGATTATCAGCCAGCATCCGTGTAACTACAGCATCTTCTGGTGGTGTTGCAGTTCGCAAAATAGAAAAGAGAAACACAATTTCTTCTGTAGGAACCCGGAATAAGGGTAGATGAAAACGGTTTGTTTTGACTGGATATAGCAGAATTGGACCAAGGCCCGTATCAGCTAGTGTTAAGTTGGCAGCGACTTCACCAACAAAACCATTAACTGCGCTACTAGGTACAAACAAATCTAACCAAGGATGAGGATTTGACCAAACACCAATCGATTTGAGAAAGGCAACTGTAGGAGCTAAACGGTTGAGAAAATCAAAATAAGTTTTATCTTCTATTTGTTCTGTACCGCGAGTATAATTTAACCCCGCAAGCAACAAACTATTATTAGGTACAAAGGGAGGGCTGTAAAAGCTAGCCACTTCTAGCAGATAACGCCATCCACCAGCATTATTAGAAACTAACTGACCTTCTACATAGTTGAAGCGCTCATCAAAAATGATTTGGCGTTGGTCATGAGTAAAGGTAGCTAAATCGTCATAATATAACTGAAACACACGGGCATTGGTAGTGGCGGGAATTAGCTTAACAGTTGCTTGTACAATAATTCCACATTGACCTAGCCCTGCTAGTACTGCTGTAAATAGATTGCGATTGTACGACAGTGAACAAGTTTCGAGATCACCAGTACCAGTAACTACCTTCAGTTCTAAAACATTGTCAACTTGCACACCATAACGGTGAGTTGCACCACCAATACCCCCCACTGATAAAGTGCCGCCTACAGAAAGTTCAATATAATCAGTGAGAACGGGCGGTGTTAATCCTGTAGCAAGCGTTTGTTGCAATAACTGACTCCATAACACTCCAGCATCAACAATTGCTCGGTCTGTACCAATGAAATGAATCTTGTTGAGCGTGCTTAAATCAATGACAATGCCTGCTTCTACTTGTGACTGACCGTAGGTAGAGTGACCCTGACCGCGCGGGGCAACTTTGAGCTTTCTCGTCCGAGCGAATTGAATAATTTGAACAATATCCTCAATTGAGCCTGGTTTAAGTACTGCTATCGGTTGACGATGCACGATATTACCAAAGTCAATACTGGCATCAGTAAGTGTCCCATTATCAGTGTAAAGTACTCCATTTAAGGAAGGTAAACTTTCAAAAACAGATGTAGCACTGGCAGATGTTACCCAGGAACGAGTAGTTAAATCAAACCCGATAACAATTGCACTGGTAATCAAACCTTGTAAAACTGAGCGACGTGAAGTGTTTTGTCCCATAATTTTTACTTGGTACTATAATCGTTATCTAATTAAGTAAATATACTGCTAGTTTTAGCATTTACTTAACTAAAGTTAAATTTCTATTCAGTGAAAAATTTGATTTTATGGTACAGCTATTAAATAAAAAATATACAATCATTTAATGAGAAATACGGTTAAATACTGTTAAGACTATTACTGAGTCAAAATCGCCCTCATAAAATACAAGAAGGAAAGGAAAGGAAAGCAACGGGGAAACGATTGCTCCTCGTAGTGAAAATCAGTACATGGATTCAGTTCTTTTCACTTGTTTATAAGACTCTAGAAAATAGCAGATGTTTGCTCTAACCGATCGGACTTCCCTAATCTAATCTTCGCACCAGATTTCCCACCAACACGCCACTTATCGCTCCAATTGCCCACATCAGCAGCAATTAAAACTACTGTCGATGTATCACCTGTCACCTATCTCCCCACAGCCAGGGGTAGAGATTCCTC
>NZ_JAAGOG010000431.1:0-1486 GCF_010747425.1 Nostoc sp. UIC 10630 | reverse complement strand
CAATACGGTTCAGTTAAGGCTCAAACAGTTGTAAATTAGGTATTGTTTCCAAAAATGGAAATCAAGTACGGTGCATCTGAAAGAATTCTCCTTAGTGTCTCCCAAGATACAGAGTACTGAGATATTCAAAGCAATAGAGATAGCGATTCCAGCGACTTCAATCGAAGAGGCGATTGCTAAAACTAAAGTCGAAGAGGAACGTCATCGCTCGTTACCAGCACAACTGGTAGTTTGCCTGATAATAGCAATGAGCCTGTGGTCGAGAGATTCAATGCGGGATGTACTAAAAAATCTCATTGATGGTCTTTCAGAAGCATGGATAAAAATTGGGAAATATTGGCGTATCCCGTGTAAATCGGCTATATCCCAAGCCAGACAGCGATTAGGAGCAGGCGTGATGAGACAATTGTTTCATCAGTTGGTACGACCAATGGCAAATAGCGAAACAGTAGGAGCTTTTTTAAATGGACTACGAATCGTAGTGATTGATGGAACCTGCCTAGATATCCCAGACAGTGAAGAAAATGCCAGAGTTTTTGGCCGTCCAAGTAGTCGTCCTGGAACAATTGCAGCATTTCCTAAAGTCAGATTAGTAATTTTAGTGGAAGCAGGAACGCACATTATATTTGATGCCTTAATGTGTCCTTATCGTATGGGAGAACGGGTTCGAGCTTTAAAATTATTACGCTCTGTACAATCAGGAATGCTGTTAATGTGGGACAGAGGGTTACATTCTTATGAAATGGTACACAAAACAGTATCAAAGGGATGTGATTATTTAGGAAGAATTCCTGCCAATGTTAAATTTTTAAACGAAGAAGTTTTAAACGATGGTTCGTATTTAAGTTATATTTATCCATCTGGCAAGTTGAGAAAAAAAGGTTTTGAGCCAATACAAGTACGAGTTATTGAGTACACAATAGAGAATCCTGATAACCCCGAAGAACAGATTAAATATCGTTTAATTACGAGCTTATTGGACATGGAAAAATTCCCAGCCCAGTTACTAGCTTGTGAGTACCATCAACGTTGGGAAGTCGAGAATACGATTGATGAACTCAAAGTACATCTTTTAGGACGAAAAACTCATATTCGTTCTCAAAAAGCACGGGAGGTTGTGCAAGAAGTTTACGGTTTATTATTAGGGCATTGGGCTATTCGGTTGTTGATTTTTCAAGCTGCAAACAGCGCTTCGGTTTCACCCTTACGTCTAAGTTTCACTGGAACATTACGAGTTGTTCGTCGTGCTCTCCCAAAATTCCAACGTTTACAACCACAAGAACTTCCCTTTTTTTGAATTGGCTAACTGTGGAGATTCTCGACCAAGTTTTACCTGAAAGGGTTCATAGAAACAACCCAAGGGTTGTGAAAAAGCCTGTATCAAAATTTCGCTCAAAAAAAGTTAAACACAGAGGTACTGGAATAATAACTAATCCTCCCGTGTTTATTATTTCAAGCACTGTATAGCCTTAACTGAACCGTATTG
>NZ_JAAGOG010000023.1:0-65636 GCF_010747425.1 Nostoc sp. UIC 10630 | reverse complement strand
GAGTAGGGGAGCAGAGGAGCAGGGGAGTAGGGGAGCAGGGGAGAAATTCCCAATCCAAAATTCTGGTGTGCGGGCGATCGTTTTGGCAATTCAGCGCCAACCGGGAACTAATACTGTTCAAGTAGTGGATGCAATCAAGAAACTGTTACCTACCTTTCGGACACAGATTCCGGCGGCTGTGAACATGGATATTCTCTACGATCGCTCCCAATCAATTCGGGAGTCAGTGGATGATGTACAATTCACGCTATTGCTCACCATCGCTCTGGTGGTGCTGGTAATCTTTCTATTCCTTCGCAATATCTCTGCTACTGTTATTCCCAGTTTGGCAGTACCGCTTTCAATAGTAGCGACTTTTGGAGTTATGGTACTACTGGACTTCTCACTCGATAACCTATCACTGATGGCGTTGACCCTTTCAGTAGGTTTCGTGGTAGATGATGCCGTAGTCATGCTAGAGAATATTGTCCGCCACATGGAAATGGGCGAAAGCCGGATGGAAGCAGCCCTAAATGGTTCTAGAGAGATTGGTTTCACAATCTTATCTATGACCATCTCTCTAGTAGCAGTCTTCATCCCGATCCTTTTCATGGAAGGCATTCTGGGGCGACTGTTTCGGGAGTTTGCCGTTACCATTAGCGTTGCAATTTTGGTATCTGGCGTAATTTCCCTCAGCTTGACACCAATGCTGTGTTCCAGATTCTTGAGTCCACCTCATCATGAGCAGGAGAGTGAGGGGGATGAGGAGCAGGGGAGAGAGGGAGAAATTCTTAACTCCGAGTCCCCACCCCCTAGTTTCAAGTCCCGAATCAAAAACTTTAACCGTCGTCTCTACAACTTTTCGGAAAACGTTTTTAATGTGATATTGGGCGGATACGATTGGAGTTTGAGGAAATCACTCAAGTATCACCGCACAACAATGGTGATTTCGGGAGCGATTCTTGTAGCGACAGTGTATCTATTTATAATTGTGCCTAAAGGGTTTGTTCCCAACGCAGATGTTGGACAAATTACGGCAACAACTCAGGCATCAGAGGATATATCCTTTGATGAAATGGTAAAACATCAACAGGCTGTTGCTGTGATCGCTTATCGCGATCCTAATGTTGATTCCATCAACTCCAGTGTCGGGGCTGGTGGCCCAAATGCTTCCGCCAACGCGGGACGGCTTTTAATCGAACTCAAGCCCCGCCATGAGCGCCGTCTCAGTGCTGATGAAGTTGTCCAGGAACTCCGACCGAAATTGTCAGTTGTACCTGGAATTAAGGTATTCTTGCAAAATCCCCCAGCTATTAATGTCGGTGGACAACAGACAAAAGCACAGTATCAATTTACTCTGCAAACTCCCAATATCCAGGAACTTTACCAGTACGCTCCAGCTTTAGAAGAGAAATTGCGATCGCTCTCAGATTTACAAGATGTTAACAGCGATTTGCAAATCAAGAATCCGCAAGTAAAAGTAGACATCAACCGCGACCAAGCTTCGGCTCTAGGTTTGACCGCCAATCAAATCGAAACTGCTCTGAGTAATGCCTATGGTACTCGCCAAGTTTCTACCATCTACGCCCCCGATAGCCAATACCAAGTAATTATGGGCGTGGAACCAAAATATCAACAAAATGCCAATGCCTTAGATTTACTCTCAGTTCGTGCCCCTAGTGGACAACTTGTGCCTCTCAACGCCATAGCAACCTTGAGCAAAGATGTAGGTCCCTTAACTATCAACCACAAAGGGCAGCTTGCTTCTGTCACCTTCTCCTTTAACCTGAAGCCAGGGGTATCACTAGGTAACGTCACTGGGAAAATTGAGGAACTTGCCCGTCAAACACTCCCACCTACTATTAGTACAGGTTTCCAAGGTTCAGCGCAGGCATTCCAATCTTCGATTCAGGGTTTAGGATTGCTACTGCTAGTTGCCATCTTGGTGATTTATATCGTCTTGGGGATTCTCTACGAGAACTTCATTCACCCGCTAACTATCCTTTCTAGCTTACCTTCTGCTGGATTTGGGGCAATACTGACCCTGTTGCTGTTTCAAGTTGACTTGAATATTTACGCCTTCGTCGGCATCATTCTGCTAGTTGGCATTGTGAAGAAAAATGGGATTATGATGGTTGACTTTGCGATCGTTGCCCGTCACAACGGCAAAACCCCTTATGATGCTATCTATGAAGCCTGCTTGGTGAGATTCCGTCCAATTATGATGACGACAATGGCAGCACTCATGGGAACTTTACCAATTGCCCTCGGTTTAGGAGCCGGAGCAGATACACGTCGTCCCCTTGGTTTAGCAGTAGTTGGGGGGTTGGTGTTCTCGCAGTTCCTCACACTTTATTTAACACCCGTTTTCTACACCTACATGGAGTCTTGGCAAACCAAGATGAAAAAACGTAGTTGGCGCAAACAGCCAATTTGACACTCACCCGACTGAACAAATAACGCTTGGTTGATTTGTTCTTTTTAATCACTAACTCTTGACTCCCTTCATTTTAGAGGGGAGTTTTTTACATATCATATTTATTTTTGCTAGTTCACTTTGATTAACTTTCCCATAATTGCGATCGCAAATCCACAGCCTCCAAACATCAAAGAGCCGTAGTGTGGCACTTGAGATTGAAGGAAGTAGAATATTCCGTACAAGAGTTAGGTTAATTAGTATCAAACGTGGATTCATCCAGTTCAAATAGTCGTTGACGGAGATAAAAGGTGGATTCATCCAGTTCAAATAGTCGTTGACGGAGATAAAAGGTGGATTCATCCAGTTCAAACACTCGTTAACGGAGATCAAAGGTGGATTCATCCAGTTCAAACACTCGTTAACGGAGATCAAAGGTGGATTCATCTAGTTCAAACACTCGTTAACGGAGATCAAAGGTGGATTCATCTAGTTCAAACACTCGTTGACGGAGTTCAAAGGCTTAACAAGCCTTAGAATTGCAATACGCTTAAAATAAGTTTTTTCTCCCCCTGCCTCCTTCACGCTCACAGTTTTGCTTAGAGGAATAAAGCCATGACTCAAGCCTTACGCAAACTAATTACATTCGATGAATTTGTTGCTCAGTACCCAGATAACCCACAAAGACGTTATGAACTCCATGATGGAGTAATTGTTGAGATGGCACAACCAACAGGCGACCATGAAGAGGTTACAGGATTTTTGGTCAGAAAACTGAGTGTAGAATTTGATCGGTTAAATCTTCCCTATCTCATCCCAAAAACAGTATTCGTCAAACCACTTGAAAACGAATCAGCTTATTCACCAGATGTCCTTATCCTAAATCAGCCTAATTTAATAAATGAACCTCTATGGAAAAAAACATCTACCGTAAGCCTTGCTGCATCCATTCCTCTAGTGGTGGAGGTAGTGAGTACTAATTGGCGTGATGATTACCACAAAAAATATGCTGACTATGAAGAAATGGGAATTCCTGAATACTGGATTGTGGACTATGCCGCCTTGGGTGGTCGGGAATTTATTGGCAAACCAAAACAACCTACTATTTTGGTTTGCTGTTTAGAAGAAGGTGAGTATCTAATTAATAAATTTCGAGGTAATGACCGTATCCAATCACCAACTTTCCCAGAGTTGAATTTAACCGCAGAACAAATTTTTCGCGCTGGTATAGTCAGCTAAATTCACAGCATCTATTAAAATTAGATCGGAATTCAGGAGTCAAGAGTCAGAATTGAGAAGTTAGAAGGCAACCCACCCGCAACTATTCACGCCGACCTACTTAAAAAAATTATGTCTGACGCAATTATTCAATCTGAATTATTGGATAACAAAGCTGATAAAGAGCAAAACTTCTGTCAGATTCTCAGTGTACAGGAGTTAAGTGTTCTAAACGATCGCTCCAACTCCAAAGGGCTAGTTCAACTGGCTTTGCACCTCACAGTCATGATTTGCAGTGGCTACCTGTGGGGAACAAACTTTGGCAATTGGTCACTGGCCATACCAGCACTGGTAATTTATGGCTTCAGTCTGGCTTCCATGTTTGCACCGATGCACGAATGCGTTCATAGAACGGCTTTCGCTAACAATCGATTAAATGATGCTGTAGCTTGGTTTTCCGGCTTGCTCTCATTTTACAACAGCACATTCTTTCGTCGTTATCATAAATGGCATCATCGCTACACTCGCGTTCCTGACAAAGATCCCGAACTAACCGATCTCAAACCGAGTAATCTGGGTAAATACTTGTTGATAATTAGCGGTTTACCGTGGTGGCGGGGTAAATTGAGCGGGCATTTTCAGGTGGCGACTGGTCAATTTGACGATTTTCCATTTGTGCCAGAAGCCGCACGAGCCGAAGTTATTCGCTCTACTCGATGGCAATTAGGTGTTTATATAAGTGCGATCGCAATCTCAATTCTATTTGGTCAGCCTTGGTTTTTCCTGTATTGGCTGCTACCCCTGCTTATCGGTCAGCCGATTCTCCGTTTCATTCTGCTAGCAGAACATACAGGTTGCACTCTTGACGCTAATCTGCTCACAAATACGCGCACAACCTTAACCCTTTGGCCTGTCCGATTTTTCATGTGGAATATGCCATTTCATGCGGAACATCATTTGTACGCATCAATTCCCTTTCACGCTCTACCAGAAGCACATCAGCAATTGAGCCAACACTTTACCCACATTGAACCTGGCTATGTGAAAGTCAACTGGGATATCATAACTAATTCGTAATGGGCTACGCCCCGCTTCGCTAACGTAATTCGTAATTGGGCATTACTTACTTCTCTTTGTCGCCCATTTCCCATTTCCCATTTCCCATTTCCCATTCCCCATTTCCCATTCCCCATTCCCCATTCCCTTTGATTTTAATTTGCTCTAGACTCGACCTTAACGCACCTTTGTCAGATCATGAAGAATGATTAATAAAAACGAGTATAGACAAATATGATAAAAATGCTAGCTGAAAACTTGATGGGAATTGAGGCAAGATTACAAATTAATTGGGTTTGGCTAAATGCCGGCTTAGAGTTTGCTAGTTGGGGACTTTTTTCACTTTTGCTTGCTGAGGTCTTGAGAGACACCTACCATGCTTTGTGTCACCAAGTCAATTGGCTTGCTAAATGGCACAACAAGCACCATAGCGCCTATCGCCGCGATTTATCGATAGTTTCCATGAAAATTTACCAAGAATCGCAACTCTATCACGACATTTTAGAATCGAGTCTACTGCTGGTGGTGTTGGTAGCCGTTGCCTTAATTGTCCAACAATTGGGGTTATGGCTGGGAGTAGCTTATGGTTCCACCTTCTTGTATGGTGCATCTGTGCGGTATTTCCAGGGAAAAATTGATACAGACTACAACCACTTACCCGGCCCTTTAGAGACAATTCCATCCATTTGGTGGGTGAATCGGTCTTACCATTGGCGGCATCATTTTGATGATGTCAACGCTTACTACAGTGGTGTCTTTCCTTTAGTTGATAAAATCCTGGGCACAGGACTGTCTCTCAAGGGGAAAACCATCGCTTTAACCGGAGCATCAGGAGCGTTAGGGCAAGCATTGGCAGCTGAACTTGTAAAGAACAATGCTAAAGTCGTGGCATTAACCACTAATCCAGAAAAATTAGTAGAGCAAGTTGGGGTGAAGGTGGTTCCCTGGCAATTAAGTAATGAAACCGAACTGAGAAATAGTTTAGAGAAAGTAGATATTTTAATTATCAACCACGGAATCAATGTCTACGCCAGCCGCACATCGGAGGCTATCAACTCCTCTTATGAGGTGAATACCTTTTCAGCATTGCGGTTGATGGATATATTTTCGACAACTGTAACAGGGCCACAAGCAAAAGCAACCAAGGAAATCTGGGTAAACACTTCTGAGGCTGAGGTTTCTCCAGCGCTGAGTCCGCTTTATGAACTCAGCAAGCGATCGCTAGGTGATATTGTTACCCTAAAGCGTTTAGATGGGGATTGTGTAATTCGCAAGTTAATTCTTGGCCCGTTCAAGAGTCAACTTAATCCCTATGGTGTTATGTCTGCACAGCAAGTTGCTCGTGCCATCTTATTTTTCGCGCGGCGAGACTTCCGAAATATTATTGTGGCAATAAATCCTCTTACCTATCTGCTGTTTCCCTTAAAAGAAACTAGTACGTCACTATACTATCGACTTTTTAGCCGAACAGCGAAAAGTTAACAGGACTTACGCAAACAATAGCCGAAACCCTTATTTTCAGGTAGGGGCAATTCATGAATTGCCCCCTGAGCGCGTGTAGTTTAGCTATACTAAAAATTAAGGAATTATTATAAAACTTATGACTAACCAAACAAATGCTCCTCCTGCTGTTGATTATGCGCCTCTGGAATTACAAGGTGAATTAATTTCTATGCAAGAATTAACGATTGAGGAATTATTAATTATTGGTCAAAGTCAAATCCCAGAAAGTCAACAAGAACTACATTTACAACTGCTAGAAAAAAATCAAAATAATCAATTAAGTGAATCAGATAGATTATTGTTGCGATCGCTCCGAGTAAGCGCTGATTATTTAATGTTGAAAAAAGCATACTCTTATGAGCTTTTAAAGTGGAAAGGTTATTCTCTTCCAAACTTTGAGCAATTAATAAATTAATTCCAGTGTCATCTATATCTAAATCTATTCGTCAACAAGTTGTTAATGAGTCTGATTACAGGTGTGAATATTGCCGCACATCTAGTCGTTTAATAGGTATGCCTTTAGTTATGGATCATATTTTGCCCAGTTCATTGGGGGGAAATGATGAACGAGAAAATCTAGCTGCTTGTTGTTATCGCTGTAATGAATTTAAAGGAGCAAAAATAACAGCTAATGATCCTGTAAGTAATGAATCTGTGTTTTTGTTTAATCCTCGTCAACAAAGATGGTTAGACCATTTTCAATGGGCAAATGGTGGTACTCATATTATTGGAATAACTGCTACTGGAAGAGCAACGGTTTTAGCTTTAAGATTAAACAATGAAGATATTGTACAAGCTAGGGCAATTTGAATTAGCTTAAGTTGGCATCCTCCTAAAATTTAAACAGATTCAAAACCAGTAAACTGCCCGACAGAAGGCGATCTAAAACCCAAAACAATATCTGTTTTTGGCACTCCTAACTCTACTAATTCATTAGCTATCTCTTCTTCAGTCAAATCACGCTGAATACAGATTTTGCCATCTTTAATATCTACATGAACAACACAACCATAAGCACATTTCTCATCTTCCCATCCTACATAAACTACTAGTAAATTTTTACTTTTTCTATATTTTAATACTACTTATACTGAGTTATAAAAGTGCAAAATTTCCTCTTTCAGGTTTTCTGCATCTCTGCATGAGAAATATAAAATGGGTGTTGCTGAATTAGCATAAGAAATTGGTAAATTCAAAATCTGATAATACAGCGTGGCGTTAACCATAACTTTGCGTCTTCGCGCGAAACACAAAAAAAGGGATAAGCTTTTGGGCTTATCCCTAAAAAAATCAATTAATCAATGTATCAAGTTCCACTTGTCCAAGAATTGATGTACTCAATTTGATCAGCTGTTAGGCTATCAATTGTGATACCAATAGCTTGCAACTTCAAACGAGCAATTTCTTGATCGACTTCAACAGGAATTGAGTGCAAACCAGGGGCTAACTTACCCTTATTCTTCACCAGGAATTCACAAGCCAAAGCTTGGTTTGCAAAACTCATATCCATTACCGCGCTGGGGTGTCCTTCAGCCGCAGCTAGGTTAATCAAGCGTCCTTGTCCGAGAACGACAACTGATTTACCATTTTTTAACTTGTACTCTTCGGTGAAAGGACGAACTTCCTTGATTTCCTTAGCTTGTGCAGCCAAGTATTTCAAATCAAGTTCCAAGTCAAAGTGACCGGAGTTACAAACGATCGCACCGTCTTTCATCACATCGAAGTGTTCACCGCGAACGACGTGCTTGTTACCAGTCACAGTGATAAAAATATCACCTTGGGGTGCAGCTTCAGCCATTGGCAGGACACGGAAGCCATCCATTACGGCTTCAATTGCCTTGATGGGGTCAATTTCGGTGACGATGACGTTAGCACCCATCCCACGGGCGCGGAGGGCTGTACCTTTACCACACCAGCCATAACCGACGACGACAATGTTTTTACCAGCCAACAAAATATTTGTGGCGCGGATAATGCCATCTAGGGTTGATTGCCCAGTACCATAGCGATTATCAAAGAAGTGCTTGGTGTCAGCATCGTTGACGTTGACGGCGGGGAAGGTGAGAACGCCTTCTCTAAACATGGCGCGTAACCGCACGATACCGGTGGTGGTTTCTTCGGTGCTACCAATCAAATCAGCAATTTGGTGTTGGCGTTGTTGTACCAAAGTTGCAACCACGTCGCTACCGTCATCAACAATGATGTTGGGGCGATGATCTAAAGCTATTTGGACGTGGCGGTTATAAGTTGCGTTATCTTCGCCTTTTTGAGCAAAGACAGGAATTTCGTGATCGACGACGAGACTAGCTGCTACGTCATCTTGCGTTGATAAAGGATTGCTAGCAATTAAAAGCGCGTCTGCACCACCGGCTTTCAGTGCGATCGCCAAATGTGCTGTTTCTGTTGTAATGTGGGCGCAAGCTACAAGGCGTAAACCAGCGAATGGTTTCTCGATAGCAAAGCGATCGCGAATTTGCTTCAAAACTGGCATTTCGCGTCCAGCCCATTCAATGCGCTGTCTACCCAAGGCAGCTAGGCCGAGGTCTTTAACCTCGTGCTTTAATCGGGGAGAAGTTGCGGTCATCAAAAGTTACCTCAAAAAATTAAAAAAGTTACGTAAATTTTACGCACTCTACTAGGTTATTGTACAACTTGCGATTTTTGCTTGAAATAAAGCAAATCACTAGTCAATAGTCTTCAGAACTAGCTTGACGTTTGATAACCCTAATGTCAACTTTATCCCCAGGTTCTTTCTTTTTGTTTTATCTTTGGTAAGAGTAAGACTCTTCTAAGCTTTGCTTGCTGATTCTAAGTACACTGTCATCTATCTAAAGATAGAGGGCAAACAAAAAACATCGAAATTTTATTATCTAAAGAGAAAATATCGACTTTAGATAAGTACATTTACTCCATGTAATTGCGGAGGATGGTTATAGAAGTAGTCAATAGTCAATTTTTTCAAGGAGGTGTTTGAGTGCGTTTTCAATTTTTGGCGTTGGCTTTGCCCGCCGTAGGCATCGCTAGTTCAATGGCCATAGCCTTTGTACCTATAGCAAAAGCCACAGCCCAGATTCCATTTTTACCTCAATTACAAGCTCCCAGTAGTGTCAGTAGTGATTCAAACGATCGGCTTGTCACAGGCTGGATTTATTTAGATGGTCGACGGTTATTTCAGATCGCAGCATCAAAAGCCAACTTTCCTGAGCGTTCAGAAGATATCCAAAAGAAGTTGGAGAAAATTAGCCAAAATTACATTCAGTCACCAGCAAAAACAGCAGTCAAGGTAGAAGTTCGCAAAGTAAACGACTTACCAGTAATTTATGTCAACGATCAATACCTGATGACGATCACTTCTGAGGATGCTGGATTGCGAGAGGTCGATATATCGACATCGGCAAATCAAATCGCGGAATCGTTACAAGAAGACTTGCAACAAGCAAAGCAAGAAAGACAAACTCAATTTTTAATCAACCAAGGTAAAATTGCTGCGGGTACAGGACTAGCAATGATTATCATGAGTTGGGGGATATATAGTTGGCAGCGCCGTTCCAAAAAAGATTCAGTACAACCCATTGCCTCTCAACCTCTTAGATGGCCCCTAAACGCCCCAATTTCACCAGCAGCAGCCCAACCAATTACAACACAACTAAATCAACAGCAACATCGGCATATCCAAGAAGTCAAAAGACGATTGTTTCAGCTAACTCAAGCTGGAATTTGGGGTGGTGGAAGTTTCTTTATCTTGGGTCTATTTCCCTACACACGACCATTTCAGCTAGGGATTCTCACCGCTGCCCAATTTCCTTTGCGATTAGGTGTTGTTTTCCTGGTAACTTACGTAGCGATCCGTCTCATCTACGCCCTTATTGACCGCTTCACCACCACTCTAATTAGCAGTGGTGCTTTATTGACTCCAGAAAGTTCTGAACGGCTGCAACTGCGAGTTTCCACATTTTCTGGCGTGACTAAAAGCATCGCTACTGGTATCTGCGTAGGAGTAGGCTTTTTGCTAGCGCTGGTGTCATTGGGGATAGATATCGTTCCCTTGCTAGCGGGTGCGAGTTTGGTTGGTGTTGCCGTGTCTCTGGCCTCGCAAAACCTAATTAAAGATGCGATTAATGGTTTCCTGATTATCTTAGAAGACCAGTATGCTTTAGGGGATGTGATTAATGTGGGAAACGTAGGGGGCTTAGTAGAAAATCTGAATCTGCGGATGACCCAACTGCGGGATTCTGAAGGGCGCTTGATCACGATTCCCAATAGTGAAATTAAAATTGTTGCCAATCTTTCCAGTCGTTGGTCACGAGCCGATTTAACGGTTCCCATTGCCTACCAAGCCGATACAGAACACGCTTTGAAGTTGATTGAAACAGTTGCTTTCGAGATGAATCAAGAAATGCAATGGCAGCGTCAAATTTTGGAACCGCCGCAAGTTTTAGGAATAGATCAATTTGGCGATCGCGGTTTGATTATTCGTGTATGGATTAAAACACAGCCCCTGAAGCAATGGGATGTAGCACGGGAGTTCCGCCGCCGCCTGAAAGTCGCCCTAGACAAAGCCGGAATCTCTATTTCTGTACCTCAACAAGCGATTTGGGTCAATGACGATCAGTTGTTAAATTTTCAAGGTAATGGCAAATCTCATTAGAAATTTGGATTCATTACTGCATTTTTCAGTTGATTAGACTAAATTCTGGTCTATTTCCCCTTTTAAAGGGGCTATAGTGTACACACAAGTCCGGGACTTACGCAAACAATCGCTGAAAAGAAAGATTTTCTTCTTAGGGCAATTCATGTAGACGCAGAGCGGTGAGCCAGTCCGGTGGACGGCTTCCCCGGCATAAAGGAACTGGCGTTAGCGTAAGTCTTCCCGTAGGGTATTGCCCCCTGAGCGTATCTAGTTTGGCGTAAGTCCCAAAGTTGAAAAAGCTTGATTTCCCTTGTAGTTAGCAGCCCAGACCTATGTATTCCCATACGGAGTATGGGAAGGAGAAAATATTTAACATGAAACCTTAATAAATTCTTATATTAATAAAAAGCCACTCTGTCCGTAACCAGAATTAAACTGTTCCTGGATTTATGTTTGTCAACACCTTCATCAAACGTCCAGTCTTAACTACAGTCTGTACGTTTATCATCTTGCTGCTGGGAAGCATTTGTATTCCCATCCTGCCAATTTCTCAGCTACCGGATCTCGCCCCGGTGCAAATCACCGTTAGCTCTAACAATATTGGTGCGGATGCTCAAACAACAGAAAGTAGTGTCACCAACATTATCGAGCGACAAATTAATGGTGTTAAAGATGTATCTTATATATCTTCTAACACGGGTAATGATGGTTCTAGCAATATAACTGTCTCCTTCCCAACTAATGTTAATAGCGATATTGCTCAAGTAAACGTTCAAAATAAAGAAGCACTTGCTTCACCTCAATTACCAGATACTGTTCAAAGAACAGGTGTCACCGTTGAAACGGCATCAAGCAGTCTCCTTCTGGTTTATGGGTTTTACTCAGAAAATAATGAGTATGACAACATTTTTATCAGTAATTATGTCGATCTTTATATTCTCGATCAAATCAAACGACTTCCTGGTGTAGGAAGTGCCAGGGTTTTTGGGGAACGCAAATATGCTATGCGTCTTTGGCTCGATCCCAACAAGCTTGCCCAACATCAACTAACTCCTCAAGATGTCACAACTGCCCTGCAACAACAAAATATTCAGGTGGGTGCAGGGGCGATTGGTAAGGAACCATCACCAGACAATCAAAGCTTTGAATTTGCTTTACGGGCAACCAGTCGATTTAAAGATGCGGCTGAATTTGAGGATATGGTGCTGAAGGTGAGTCAAGGTGGCACTAATAGTACTACCAATGGCACTACCAATGGCACTACGAATAGCACCCTAGTTAAAGTCAGAGATGTCGGTCGAGTTGAACTAGGAGCAGAAAACTATCTTGCTGATGCCAAATTTACAATCCCAGGAAATGCTCCCAAGGCAGCCGTGGGTTTGGGGATATATCAACTTCCGGGTAGTAATGCCTTAGATGTTGCTCATGCTGTTGAAGAGCAGATCGTAGCGTTGGAGAAGAGTTTTCCACCTGGACTAAAAGCACAGTTGGCATTTGATACCACGCCATTTGTGGAAATTTCTTTAGAAGAAGTTCTGCACACTTTGGTTGAGGCGATTATCCTGGTGGTCTTGGTAATTTTCGTCTTTCTGCAAGATTGGCGTACCACGATCATTCCCACTGTGGCGATCCCCGTTTCCCTGATTGGGACATGCGCGGCTCTGTTGGTTTTAGGATTTCAGATTAATACACTGACCTTATTTGGTTTCGTGCTAGCGATCGGGATCGTTGTTGATGATGCGATTATTGTAGTGGAGGCAGTTGCAGTCAAACTGGAGCAGGGCATGAGGCCCTTTGAGGCGGCTGTCGAAGCGATGAAGGAGTTGACTGGGGCAATCATTGCCACTTCACTTGTACTCATGGCGGTATTTATTCCCGTTGCATTCATTCCAGGTACTACAGGGATTGTCTACAAACAATTTGCGTTAACCGTTGCTTGCTCCATTGCCATTTCCACCTTCAATGCTTTAACATTCTCTCCAAGTATGGCAGCCATCCTCATGCGCCCTGCTCAGACTGCACGGGGCCCTTTGGGTTGGTTCTTTACGCAATTTAATCGGGGATTTTCTTGGTTCACACGGCGATATGTCGGGTTTGTTAGCTACCTTACCCATGTCAAGCCGATTGTAGTTGGGGTTTTCATCACTGGTTTAGTCGCAACGGTTTTAATGTACAGAGCAGTTCCTACCGGGTTTATTCCAGAGGAAGATCAGGGTTACTTCTTTGTAATTGTCCAAGGACCAGATGGGGTTTCTTTGAAGTACACCGAATCTGTTATGGATCGGGTTGTCAAAGAAGTAACATCGGCTCCCGAAGTTAGAGCTAGTTTTATGATCAGTGGCTTTGGTTTCGATGGTAATGCTTCTAATTTAGGTATTGCCTTTGCTAATCTGAAACCCTGGAAAGAGAGAGCTGAAGAATCTCAATCTGTCTATGGCATACTTCAGAGGCTGAACAAAAAGCTCTCGACAATTACAGAAGCTAGAGCGATCGCAGTGAATGCTCCTCCGGTTAGAGGGTTAAGTAGTACAGGTGGTTTTGAGTTTATCATTCAAGACCGAACAGGAAGTGCGCCGATTGAAACCCTAGTTGAGACTGCTAAAAAATTTATTGCAGCCGCAAATAAAAAGCCTGTTTTACAACGAGTTTTCACTCAGTTCACCGCAGACACTCCCCAATTTGACATTCAGGTAAACCGCAACCAAGCCAAAGCTCTCAATGTAGAAATTAACGACATCTTTGGAGCGTTGCAAACTTACTTGGGGTCGCAATATGTAAATAACTTTGTCCAAGGACAGCGACAGTATCGAGTATACGTCCAAGCAGATGGGGTTTTTCGCTCTAATCCAGATGATATCGGTAAACTCTATGTTCGCTCTGCAAACGGGGCGATGATTCCGTTGAGCAGTTTGGTGAAAGTTACTCCCTTTGTAGGGCCAAAAACCGTCTCCCATTACAACTTGTACAGGTCAATCAAAGTCCAGGGCGCTCCTGCTCCCGGTTCTAGTTCTGGAGAGGCGATAAAAGCGATGGAGCAAGTAGCAGCAGAAATGTTACCTCAAGGGTTTGGTTATGAGTGGACAGGGACTTATCTCCAGGAGAAGACATCAGGGGGAGCTACAGGCTTAATTTTTGCTTTAGCGATCGTTATTGTCTTTCTGGTGTTGGCGGCTCAGTATGAAAGCTATGTTGACCCAATCATTATTTTGCTGACAGTTCCCCTAGCAGTTTTGGGAGCGATGACGGCGATTTGGCTACGTTCCAATATTTTCATGGCAGGTAGTCTCTTCCCCAAAGTAGTGGATGATATCTATTGTCAAGTGGGTCTAGTAACTTTGATTGGTCTAGCTGCAAAAAACGCGATTTTAGTCGTGGAATTTGCCAATCAGCTGCATGAGCAAGGTATGAGCTACACACGCGCGGCGGTGAAAGCGGGACAAGAACGTCTGCGACCCATCTTAATGACTTCTTTTGCAGCGCTGTTAGGATTTTTGCCCTTGGTGATCTCTCAAGGGGCTGGAGCCAGTAGCCGTTGGTCTTTAGGAACAGCGCTCTTTGGAGGGTTGCTGCTTTCCACGTTCTTGAGTTTGTTCTTGGTGCCAATTTTGTATATCTTAGTCAAGACACTAGCTCAGTCCATATTTTCTCGGAAGCGATCGGGTGGCTCAAAACCTCCAGATTCTCCTAATGGTGCTTCGGGATCTGGACATGGAGCTTTACCTGCTGGCTTAACTCAGCCAGAAACACAACTTAGGTCTCAGCAGGACGGGATAACCTAATTTTTACCATCCTGTCTCTTTTCTGCCAACTCTACGGTGTAAACGCAAGGCTTGCTCTAATTCTCTCCTTTTTAAGGAGGGTTAGAGAGAATCAAGCCTTAACTCAAGCATATTGCACTATGGACGAAGCCTTCAGTAGTTAGAAAGTGATGTTCATAACATCCTCTAACTCTGATACCATTTTCTGTAATTTCCTGCTTGCTAAAAAAGTTAGTCGAATAGAAATTAAGTACTGAGATAAGGAAAAGTGAAATGGGACTTAGCGAAGGACTTTTGAACCCGACCAAAAAAGCGATGGTCGTAGATGAATGTTGCAACATGATAGAAGTACAGCTTGCATCCAAGTCAGGTATGAGCGGCATCGCTTTGAAAACTGCCTTTGCTGCTCTCAAAGGAGTCAAGCCAGGATATATCCCCTACGTCGTTGAGCAGATCCTGCCGCAGTGCCTCACCGCACTTGATCCCATCTGGAGCGAAGGTGTACAGAAAGGCGATCCAATTGGACACCTGAGTGCAAACCGCTCTCATACAGCAGACGCGCTACTGGGTGTAACTGATGCTAGAGTCAAGAGTGCCAAGCGCCAAATCGTGCGAGGAACCTATGAAAAACTTCGCGGTTCAGCCAAAAAGCACGTAGAAGAAGCTATTCCAGACTTAGCCAAAGTAATCGATAATTACACTAAGGTTTGAGGCAGAAGGTAGATCGCGCAGCGTGTCGCAGACAAGGCAGGAGCAATATTACTTATAGGATTCGACCCCTCCTAAATTGAAGCCACTGAACTCTCGTAAGAAAGCAGAAAGCTGACACAACATTGGGGGTCTGAAACCCAAGACTCTAGCAATTGATAAACGTATGCCGCCGTTCGATGCGTCGATAACTGGCATACGGAGCAGAGATTAGACATCTTCGAAAATAAATGTAGAGACTTAGCAGTGCTACGTCTCTACAAGGATTCTGGATAAAACATATTTGATTTCTGGAGATATTTATGTACTTCTAGCACGAAAGTGTCTGGCTAAGGTCTTAAAAATAACATATCTGCTAAACTTCCTGATATTTTCCGAGTTAGCTTGAAACAGCAAATAATCAGAAACTATCTGAATTATTGTTTTAATAGGCTTGCAATTATGAAAAAACTTACCGTTTTTCGATACCGCACTTATGGACTAATTGGTTTAATATCCTTAACCGCCGTATTAAGTACAACTACATCTGCCCTAACACAGTTAGCAAGCGATTCCCCAATTGGGCAAACTCCTATCCCCGCTTCTAACTTAATCTGGCCGACTCAAGGGTTTATTTCTCAAGGCTTTCGCAAATATCAACATGAAGGAATTGATATTGCAGGGGCTTCTGGAACCCCAGTTGTTGCTGCTGCATCGGGTATTGTTGTAAAAGCAGGTTGGGATAATTGGGGGTTAGGCAATGCCATAACTATTAAACATCTTGACGGTAGCACTACTGTTTATGGTCACAATCGCCGTTTGCTAGTGAGCAAGGATCAACAGGTCATTCAAGGTCAAATTATTGCTGAGATGGGATCTACAGGCAATAGTACAGCACCTCATCTCCATTTTGAAGTGCATCCAAATGGTCGAATAGCAGTTGATCCCCTTCGTCTATTGACATCTTTAACTGCAAGTGTTTCCCCTGCTTCTAAAATTCAGCAAGTGGATAACCCGAACCGCCCAGTCTCGACACCCCCCGTAGCAAAGCAAGTTTCACCTTCATTGCCTCCAATGGGTTTTGCACCTGTAAGCAGTGATACTAATTGCAATGGAGTTACCATTATTGATGGTGAAACTGCAAATATTCGTGTCAAGGTCTGTGAAGAAAATGGCCAGTTATTTTATATTGGGCGGTTGAAGCAAGACCCAAGCAAGCCTATAAAAATACCAGCTTTGAATATTGGTAAAGGTAGATATCGAGCAGATAATGGTAGTTTTTATTATTTAGTCAGCCCTGAAAGAGTGGAAGTTTGGCGAAATGGCACTCAAATGCGTTCTGACAAATTTTATACTTTAACAAAATCACCATAAAGTTAGTATTCAATGTTTGACTATGGCTTGAGTTGATTAATTTGCTCAGGGATTTCATAGCTATCTATATATAGGACTAGTATTTGATTTTTGAAATGCACGTAGTGGACTGTCTACACAAAATAGTGCATTAGACGTAGGTTGGGTGGAGCGGAGCGCAACCCAACATATATCAGGATGTTGGGTTACGCAAAGCCTCCAACCCCACTTGCTACAACGCGGGGAACCCGCGCAACGCAGTGGCTCCCCAACCTACAATTTTTTTGCAACATTTTAGCCTAGACAGTCCATTACAAGACTATCAAGATTTTTTCAGAAATCAAATATGATTCCTATATTGCTGTAGAAATTATCAGAAACTATTGTGATGCGAGGCTTGATTTTTGTTTAAGTCCTGTTAAAAGAGATAACCAGGGCGTAGGATGTCACTTATGCTGCTGACAGGGATATGTTCAACTTAACCAGATTTACGTTTGATAAGTATCAATCGCATTTGGTCATAAGTAATTTCCTATCGCTCTGGTGCTTGTTTGGCGGTGAAGTTTCGCCAAAAGTATAAAAGTAAAGGGCTTTCCAAGCCTATAACAATCATTACTATTTTGTTGTATGAATGGACACAATTTTTGCTAGCTTTCAAATTTCTTCCAGCCTGACATAACACCAACTCGCAAAGCTCTTTAAAAATAAACTGCCAAATTAACCTTCAGCACTTTCGGCACGGATGGGAATTACAATTCCTTCACGCAGTAGTGCATCCGTAAAAATCTTCCGAAGAACACGTTGAATCTGAAGATGTTTTCCTGGCTTCACCTTCGTTAATGTCCGCAGCAACAAGTTAGACTCTCCAAGGCTTTCCACTCCATCTATCTGTGTACCTTCGAGTACATCTGGATCGTTTGTTTTTAACTGTTGTCCTACCTCCTCAATCACTTTGTACACATGTGCTAAGTTGGAATTATAAGGCACACCAACTTCCACTACTGCAAAGATATACTGTTTAGAATAATTGGTAATTGAGCCAATATCTCCATTGCGAATAATCTGCAATTGACCATTGGGATGTCTAATACGGGTGGTTCTGAGTTCAATTGCCTCAACAATACCTTCAACAGCCCTCTCTTCAGCTTTCCCAGCCTCGATATAATCACCCACTAAGTAGTAGTTTTCAAACAGAATGAAGAAGCCGCAAACTATATCATTTATCAGTGTCTGTGCCCCTAAACCTACAGCGATACCGACAATACCAGCACCTGCAAGTATAGGAGTTGGATCAATATCAAGAGTATAGAGAATAGAGATAATGGCAGCAAAGTATACAAAGTATTGCAAGAAACTACGAAAAAGAGGAACGAGTGTCAAGCGTCTACTTCTTTGAATATCAGTTAGATTCCGGTCTTTAAACAGAACCTCTTCAACAAGTAAGTAAACGACCTCAAACAACACACGACTAATGAAGATGATGCCGATGATCTTGATCATTCGCGGGCCAAAAGCTGCGATATTGGCGATTAACTGCACCTGCTGAATCACTAATGTTGCCATGCAGACATAAATTACAAATTCCAGACACCGCTTTAAAAAGGGTATCAGGTGTCGGAGGCGATCGTAAAATCTCAAGAGGTTATCGGGGTTGGAGTATCTGACACTGAGCGCATCAAGAAAATCAACTACCGCAGCGACTGCTTTGAGAATCAGCAACCCGACGGCAATAATTAGATAGATTCGCAGTGCAATGTACAAATATTCCGAAACCGTTGCGGGCAATTTGAGAAATTGGGCACACAAAATGACAGCCCACAGACAGATTCCACCGCTAATTCTGTGATAGAGGGCGTTAAAGAAAGCATCAATACTTTCATCATCGGCGGTATTCTTTTCTAAGTTCTTGGCGCGAGTGCTAGCTATCTTCAGCCAATATTTCAGAAATTTCAGTGCGATCGCAGCTAATATGAAAGTGCCAATGCTCTGAGCTATGCCAATTCCTAGAGTTATCCAAAATCCTGATGGAATACGCTCAAGCATTGCTATGGTGTATTGTTGAAGGTTTTCGCCACGATAAACTAGATAACCATTAGCACCCACAATCAAAATACATGACACCAAGCAAGCAAGTAACAATAACCCTGTGATGTTCCGACGCAAGGTTTTGATACTCCTATCTTCGCTCTTTAATATAGAGGTCTTTGTAAATAGCTTGAATAACTTGTTTACAAGCCAGTTCAGTAATAAAAAAACAAAGATTACAAGGCTGACTTCAGCTAAAATGATTAATATATTCATGTGCGATCGTAAAACTTAAAAAGTTTAAGCGTTTTATTATTAAAACCTATTGAGAGATACGTTGATATCTCTATAAGATAGATGATAATTATTTCATATAATCATTTATTGTCAAGCTATTAACATCTAAATCACTTTATATCTAAGTGATGATTTCCAAAAAGCCTTTAAGGAAGATATTTGTGTAATTTCGGTTTTAATGGTTACATAAATTACTTTTAAATTAAACATACCTAAGTGTATATTCATTGATAAGCGAGCCAATTCCAGGACTTATACCAATTTTAAAAAAGAATCCAAAAAGAAAGATTTTCGGGTGGGGGCAATTCAATTGCCCCTACAGCGTATAGTTTTGCGTAAGTTCTAAATTCTATTAGTTATCAGTGAACACTGGTTTAAGCTGCTTAAGCGTAGCCTGTGGCAAGCTGTTAAGTAACCGGAATAAACTACATATAGCAAAATACATGAAGTAGGAACTGAGGACTGGGAAATAATATTTTTTACTCAGTAATCTCAAGTCAAATGGGTGGAAATAAAGCAAGCTATATTAAAAAATATAAATTGACTACCCTTTTAGATATAGTAGTTATATAGCAGAGGAAATGAAACTGGTACTAAAGGAAAGATTTAGGCTCAACATCCTGACAGTTTATCTGCACCACACAATTTCTTCCTTGTGCTTTTGCCTGGTAGAGTCCCTGGTCAGCAGCAGCAATTAAGGTTGCGGGAGATAATTGGCTATGAGGAGTAATGGTTGCCACACCAAGACTTAAAGTGATGAATTCGCTAACCTGGGAATGGGGATGAGGCATTTTTAATGCACTAATATTGGTCTGAATATTTCTTGCAACTGCAATGGCCCCTTCAATATCAGTATTCGGTAAAATAACTGCAAACTCTTCTCCACCATAACGAGCAACTAAATCAGCAGGGCATTTAACTGTTTGAGAGATTACCTTAGCAACCTGTCTAAGGGCATCATCTCCTGCCAGATGTCCATGCGTATCGTTGTAAAGCTTAAAGTAATCGACATCGCACAAAATCAAAGATAGCGAACCTTGCTCTCGTGCCAACCGTTGCCACTGTGTGTTGAATGTGTCATCAAAGCAGCGTCGATTTCCCACTTGGGTCAGACCATCCGAACAGGCAAGGCGCTGTAATTCTTGGTTTGCTTCTTGTAATTGGTGGTAAAGTTCTGATTGCTGAATAGCGATCGCAGCTTGTCCTGCTAACTGGTTAAACAAGTTAATCTCCGATTGCTGCCATTGTCTGGCATTACGACATTGATGAGCAATCAATAGTCCCCACAAACGCTCTTTCTGCAATATAGGTACGACAAGGTTTGCTCGGATTTGCAAACTCCGCAGGAGGTCAACATGACACGGCGATAGTCCGGCAGTTTCAACATCTTCGATTGCTCTGGTGTTACCTTGTTGAAAGTAAATTGCACGGGTAGATTGAAAGCATGTGTCCATAACGTGAAATCCCAGAATGGACATACACTCTTCTGCTAAGGATTCTACAGCTACTAACCCACTCCAGTCTGACTCAAACTGGTAAATTATTACTCGGTCTACTTCAAACAGTTGCCGCACTTCGGCTGCTGTGGTTTGCAAAATCTCGTCTAACTCTAAGGATTGTCGAATGCGCTGCGTCACAGCCGCGACAATTCGCTCAGACTCATTTTGGTGTTGGACATGCCGCTTAAGCAACTTAGAATCTGTCGATGCTACATTTAACGTGATCGGATCAAAGTGAGGGGTTGTAGTGATAGGCACTGCACTAGGTTTAGCAATCAAATAGCCTTGAGCAAGATTTGCACCTCGTTCTCGCAGCCAGTTCAGTTCCTCAATACACTCAATTCCTTCAGCAACGGTCTGGATGTTTAACTTTTGAGTAATCTCTAAAAGCTTCTCGGTAATCGAAGCTTTGTAAAGGTCTTGATGTACATCTCGAATTAACTCCATATCCAGCTTGATAAAGTCTGGACGTAACTGATGCAGCAAGTTGAGGCTGGAATAGCCAGAACCAAGATCATCAAGAGCTACTAAAAATCCAGCATCCCGGTAGTATTTAAGCACTGCCTTGAGATGGGTTAAATCTTGAGGATTATCTGATTCCACAACTTCAAAAACAACGCGATCATGGGGAATTTCGGCAGTATCAATTGCCTCTACTGAACTACTTAGGCAAAAAGCTGGATCGTAAAGTGATGTTGGCGCAAAATTGATGAAGATATGCCCACTCACTTTATACCGACTGAATTCAGTGATTGCGCTGAGGCGAGCAATTTGGTCGAGTTGTGGTATTAGTCCGGCTTCGGTTGCTAACTCCATAATTGGTGTCGGTAGCATTAAATTCCCTTCTTCATCCAGTCCCCGCAAGAGCGATTCATATCCAAAAATCTGCGATGTATCGTTAATTGAGACAATTGGTTGAAAGTAACTGGTGAATCGTTCCGTTGCCAGCATTTCAAACAGCCAGTCTGATTGGTTCAACTTAATGAAGCGTTGTAATGACGCTATGTCACTAAAATCATGGAGTTGAGGTTGGATATTACCTTGAATGAAAAGGACTTGCGTCTCTTTTAATTCTCTAGGTGCAAGTAGTTTGGCCAGGTTACGGGCAATTTCTATGGACTGTCCGGGTTTACACTTCAAACTCAAACCTGGTCGCTCGTGCATCAGTTCATACTCAAGTCTAAGCTGCTGTAGGTAGGAGGTGACTTTTTTGAGGGTATGTGTAACGGGGAACCAGAGAAAGAGCCTGCCTGCCTCCTGAGTCTGGCAGCGTGCAACATTGCGACAAGCACAGGTTTTGGAGATAGAACATATCTGGCTCATAGCTAACTACTTTGTTCAATCAAATTTATTTTATTATTCCCACTATTTTTACAATAAAAGATAAACTATGCTTCAAATATATGAAGATTTGATGAGTTCGGTAATTTGAAGAATTTGGTGGATCAAATAACAGAGCAGCACATCTATAGCTTTGTAGCCAATGTTTAAGTAATAGTCGATCAATTTTGTATAATTAAGCAAATTAATAAGAGTTAGATAAAGAATTTAAGCCATGAAATCAAAATAAAAATCAGCTAGGTAAGGAATAATTTTTTGCTTGACTAAGTAAGTTGGCACAATAAAATCAAACTATGTAAAAAAATGAACTAGGCTAAAACCCTTGCGTCTATTGACTATAGCAGGATTGCCTATTGCCTTATCCCAACGACAATTATTTACGCCCACTCATTTAATTTAGCTCCACTTTATCCATATCGTTAAGCGATGCGACTAGTGTTAATTTTTACATCACTCAAGTAGGCTGATAGATAAGACAGTTAAGTAATTAATTTCAAAAATATAGAGTAGAGACGTTGCAATGGAACATCTCTACTCGCCAAGATAGCGGAGAATTGCGATCGCTGGAGACTTTGTATTATTTTTTAACCACAGACACCACATAGATAATTCATTAGCATCAATCTGTGGTTTCATTTTCATAAAATTGACTTTTGCAAAAAGTTTACTGTTTCATTCAGCAGATGAAACACTGGGTATTGCAGAACGAATTGCACTAATAAAGTTTTGAGCATAATTCTGCGTTGAAAAATCTAAAGCGCGTTGTCTGGCAGCTATTCCTGCACTGCGGGCAAATTCTTGTTCGTCAAGATAGCGGAGAATTGCGATCGCTAATTTATCCGCATCGCCATAAGGTGTTAATAGTCCATTCATCCCATCGGTAATAATCTCTGTCGGGCCACCTGCATCGCCAGCAATCACAGGTTTACCCAGCGCCATCGCCTCAATAATCACAATTCCGAAGGGTTCTTTATCCGAGGCATGAACGAATACATCCATTGCCTGCACCCACTCCGGGATATTACGCTGTAACCCAGCCATAATTACTTGTTCTTTCAAGCCCAAGTTTGTGATTTCTGCTTTTAAGAAGCCCTCATAGTCCGGTTCCAAATCGTGCTTACCGCCAACCACCACACAATGAGCATCAGGATACTTCTCTAAAATTTTGGGCATCGCTTGCACCAATATGTGCATTCCCTTCCATCGTTGCAATCGTCCCACAATTCCAATCAATGGGCCATGTAAAGGTAAGCCTAGTTTTCGCCGTGCTTCTTCTGGAGTTGGCAAAGCATCGGGCTCAAATCGGTCTAGTGCGACACCAGGATAAACCAAGGGTGTTGGCCTATGGGGCCAAATCTCTGCTTGGGCTTGCTTACCATCTTGAGAGAGAGTGATAATTGCGCGAGCTGGGATTAAAGTAGCGAGTCGTACCAACCAAGTTTTATCGCTAGGTACTTCTAGCTGATACCATACAGCAGGCAAACCAGCCAGCATTGCCGCCAAGCCTCCAGATATATGCGTAATCCACATCCAATTGACAATTATATCTGCACGTTCACGGCGTGCGATCGCAGCTATCTGAAAAACAGCACCAATAAAACGGTGGATTTGGCGTAAACGTCCACTTTCTACAACTCGTGCATCAATGCCAAGGGACTTTACTTGTTCTACCATCGGGCCGTGTTCTAAAAATATCACCAGCCACTCAACACCAGCATTACGTCCCTGCTGTACTAAATCCCAAAGCATCATTTCACCGCCGCCTCGTTGTTCGGCTAGTGGCATTACAATAATTGCTTTCATAATTTAATCAGTCCTATTTAAGTTGTCAGATTTTGTTGTTTAACTCAATTCATATTTATAAATTCTTGGGATTGCTATAGTATTTGTGTCCTGCCATAGCCATAGCTAAAAATCCCCAAAGAATCATGCCTGCTACACTTAACATTCCACTACCAATAATTAGCTGTGTAGCAGAACTGATACCAATCGCGCGAGCAGCACTGATAAAACTATCAAAACGTCCTTCACCATAACTGCTAACACTAATAATTAACAAGATTAATCCACCCATATAAAAGATGGCACCAAACCAACCAAGGGTGAAAAACATATCTAAAATGCCACTATCAATCACCACTACTTCAATTTGACCAGTTTTCTCGTTGACTTTCCAAATATTGCCTAAGCCGTTACCTAAACCATTAGAAAGGGCTAGACCAAGGTTTTTGTCATAACTTCCCGATCTATCTTTAAAACTTGTATCTTCTTGAAGATTAGAAAAAGTTTCCAAACGAGCTGATACAACTCCAGCAATTGGCTCAATAGTTGTCAATGGGACAACACAAATTGCCATCACAGCAATTATGATAAGTAAGCGCATTTGAATTCGCGCCTTGACTGAAGCCACAATCATAATTATTCCAAATAACCAGCCTCCCCAATTAGTCCGTGCTTGTGTTAGTAAGAACGACAAGTAACCAACAGCTGAAGCAGGAAAAATTAAATTTCCCGAACTGGTAAATAACAATAGTAAACCAGCTTGCATGACGGAACCAAAAGGGCCGACTGAGTGCAATGTACTCCAGACACGCATCCCGAAAGGTACAGGGTTTCCAGAACTCATGAATAGTTTTGATTGGATGAGCCAATACCTATCCCACTCAGGAGCTACTACGAATTGATATATGCCATAAGTTCCTAAAATTAGTACACACCAAAGAAATGTTCGCTGAATATTCTGGCGATAGCTGGGATAATCTCGCCAGTTTATAAATAAGTGAAAAGCGAAGATAATCGGACTGAGCCAATCCAGCAGCCCACGTGCTACAGGGATTGGTGGGTTATAAATCAGACCGATGAGAAAGCCATAAAAGACTCCGATAAAAGCCATAACAAACGGCAAACCCCCTTGGCGTGAGGCGCGGGGAAAATGTCGCAAGAATGTTGCTATGGTTACAAACACCACTAAATATGGTGCTATGAGCATCTGGCGGGTAGCGTCCCAGCCTACACGATAGTCAACTAAGCGAGTAGCTAAGGGTGTGAGAAACCATATCCACCAGGTAAAGCTGATGTAGAGAATGGGATGCCGCAAGTATAAAAACACAGCTACAGCTAAAGCCGTCACCGGATAAATTAGGCGCAATGCAGCAGTAGCACCAGCAAAATAGCAAACTACAATCAGTAATACAAAGCCTGCGATCGCCATCCACCCCTGTTGCGATCGCTCTTCTGGAGAATAATTTTCTTCTAAAAAACTATTGAAAAGTATCTGTCTAGAATTCATTCAATTTTAGATTTTAGATTTACACATAAAAAATCCCAATGAAATAATCAGTCTGCAATGACCAATAACGAATGACCAATGACCAATGACCAATGACAAATGACAAATGACAAATGACTAATGACCAATGACAAATTCTTTATATCCCTGCCAACGCCCACGCCAAGATGCCAGCAATTTTTTCCCCGCTAACTGCCCTTGGCTAGGTAAAAATCTCAGCCATTGTACAAAACCTAAACTATCGCATGTACCTACAAATATTGCCCAGAATAAAAATACAATCCGGCGGATAAATGGCAAATGCTCTAGTAAAACTAGGGTTTCATTATGGACTAAATTAATAAAGGCAATCTCGTTAAAATTATTTCGCTGATCTTCATCAAAACGTTGTGCAGGATAGTGATCTACAGCAACATTAGGATCATAAATTATCTTCCAACCAGCCCGCTTTAATGCCAAAGTAAATGCCATTTCAAAATGTACCTGCGCCCCAGTACCACGCATCCGCTCGTCAAAGCGCAATTGTCCGATGGCCTCTTTACGAAAACTCATGTTTACGCCTTTGAGAATATCGACTTCGCGGGGTTCTCCCACTCCCAGATGATGGTTGCCAATCACTCGTCCAAACCACTGCAACTGTCCCACTACTGGGCGGGATTCATCTTCTAATTTGCTGCCGTGGTATACCCAATCACGCCCTCCCAGACCGCCGAGGCGACTATCTGAGGTAAAGTAAGCGGCGATGCGCTCTAACCAATCTGGGTGGGGTGCAGCATCATCATCAGTAATGGAGACAATATCCCCCTCCACTGCTGCTAATCCGGCGTTCAGGGCTGCGACTACGCCCGGTTGTGTCACTTTCACAGTATGCAGTGGCAGATTGGGAGCGTTTAATTGCGCCAGAAATTGCCAAGTTTCTGCATCCGTATCGCGGACAACCACTATCACCTGATCGACGGGTTTAATTTGCTTCTGTAGCGCCAAAAGGCAGCGTGATAGGTCTTGTGGACGGCGATAAGTTGGTATCAGAACGGTGTTCCGCATTCTTGCTTAACTCCTCGAATAGATCCACATAAGTTTGTGCCATACTAGTCCAGCTATGTTGTTCTGCCACAGAACGAGCAGCTTTGCCCATTTGCTGTATGAGGTTGGGACTACTCACCAAAGTCAGCAATGCCAGAGCCAAAGCATCAATATCATCTGAGTCGGATAAGACGATGCCACATTCTGGTGTCACCAACTCTCCGCCCCCGGTGGCTGTGGCAGTAATTACTGGTAGTCCTGAAGAAAGTGCTTCTAACAATACGAGGCTGCAAGCTTCGTATCGGGAAGGAAAAACAAATAAATCTACTGCTTGCATAATTTGGGGGATATCACGGCGAAATCCTACAAAATGCACACGTTCATTTAACCCCAAAGAGGCTGCTAACTGCGGAAAAGGACTATTTTGGGTGTGTCCCACTACCACCAGATGTAAATCTGGAACTTTCACCAAGGCGTGCAGTACTGTATCTAAGTTCTTTCTGGGTGTGCGGATATCTCCGGCGAATAAAGCCAGGGTGACATTCTCCGGTAAACCCAACTTTTGGCGATTGCTTTTGCTTTCACCAGGAGTAAACTCGTCTAAGTCAACGCCATTAATAATTACGCGAATGCGAGAACGAGGTACACCAATGTTGACTAATTCCTGAGCTACCTTTTCCGATACAGCGACAACAACCTGCGCTTTTTGGAAAGCCTGTTTTTCCCAACGGGCATTAAAAGCCGTAAACAGCCACTGGTACAAACCATATAAATCTCGGCGGTTGCGAGAAATATGAACAGGCGATCGCAACCATGAACTATGGACAAAATGTACAGCATTCACATCAGCCGCAGCCAGATTAATTGCGCCATTGACTTTAACTAAATCAATCTCAGAGCGATGTTTCCGCAACCAATCTGTACTTTTTTGGGCAAATATGAAATTACGTACAAATTCTGTCGGATAGTCTTTGACTGGAATTGGAATCCAATTAACTTGACTATTCTCCTTTAGTTCTGGTGCAACTTCACTCACTAATAATGTCAGTTGATGACCACGACGAATTGCTTCATTAGCAACCTCATAGTTTACCCGTCCCTGTCCATCACCTTTTTTAATTTTATGAGTAACAATACAAAGTTTCATCCAATACCTTCTTTAATAATCTAAGCTCACATATAACCGCAGCCAAAGAACTTTAAATAATCTTCTTTTCTTACCTTTGCGCTCTTTGCGCCCTCTGCGGTTCGTTAAAAACAGGATTTACGCAAACAATAGCCAAAACGCTAATTTTCAGGTAGGGGCAATTCATGAATTGCCCCTACCTGACCTACTATTTCGACAATTCGATTAATTTATTTGCCAAAAATTGTGGAGTAAAGCTAAGACTTAGCGCTACTAAAGTTCGCGCATTAAATTTTTGTTTAGTCAGCGCCTGCCAAAAATAAGGACGTGCTACTGCTATCTGTTTACTTCGCAGCAAACCAATTCCCAAAGTTGTATTAGCCTCTAACCATTTTTGTTGAAAATACGTTCTAAATTTCTGTAACCGAGCGTCTTCCATAAAGACTTGATAACAGAACATTTCGCTTTTAGCTTTGCGGATTTTTGCCTGTACATCTCGACTACCACTGAGCATAGTATCAGTTTGCTCATGGGCGCGATATCGTGTCAGTTTTTCTGGATAGTAGTAAGCACCATAACCCGATATACAACACAGGTAAGTTAGATATAAATCCCACATCCCGCCAACTTCTGGAGGAATACTATCCCAATCGACAAGATTATTGCGAATTACACAAGATGCAGCAGTAGGTATACTTTTATCTACCAATCCAACTTTGTAGAAAGGTTGATAAATTCCTTCTTTCAGTTTATCTCGCTTATAACTGCGTGTATTTTTTTCAGTCCCAGCATTATCAATTATACCATTTGCATCTATGATATATTGGTCACAAAAAGCGAGGATTAACTCAGGATTTGCTTCGAGAACTGGTACAAGCTTTGCTAGAAAGTCTTCATTCCACATATCATCATCATGAAGGCTAGCAACATATTTACCTCGTGCCATCTTGAAGCCATGCTGCTGATTAGCAAGCATACCTACATTTTGTTGATGTCGCCAAAATCTTATACGTGAGTCACCAAAAGATGCCACAAGTGCTTGAGGATTTTCTGGACTGCAATTATCTGAAACAATAATTTCGATATTTTGATAAGTCTGTTTAATAGCACTAGCGATCGCTTGCTTGAGATAGTCTGGTCGGTTATAGGTAGGGATAATAACGCTGACTAAAGGCTGTTGGCATTCTTGAGATAATGACATATTTTTTTCCTTTATATTTCATAGATAAAAGATGCACCATTAGAGATTTTGACCAAATTAAGCTTATTTCACTTGAGAAATGCTATATAATTTTTTCGTTATCGCAGGAAAATCAGCTATTGTTTTTGCATAAATTGTTCGCAGATTATTTACATGAGCAGCCATTGTAAATTCCTTCATCAATAAAGCATGGCCTTGTTCGCCCATTTGTCGGCTTTTTTGATAATCTCCATCCAAATAATTAATAGCATCAACTAGCTTTTTGATATCATTACCTGGAACAAGAATACCTGTTTCTCCATCTCGTAAATGTTCTGGAATACCTCCTACTGCACTACCAATTACAGGTCGATAATTAGAGTATGCTTCCAGGGTTACAAGACCGGCAGGTTCAGGCCAGACACTAGGAAAGATGACTGCAAAACACTGTTGATAAAGTTGATTTATTTTGTCAGCATCGCACCAACCATGCCAAGTGATCCGATTACTTAATCCGAGTGTGTTTGCTAACTTTTCTAACCGTGGCCGTTCCCAACCTTCACCTGCAATATCAAGTTGAATTTGCGGATTTGTATGTATTAAGGTTTTAAGTAGCCATTCCAGACCTTTATCAGAAACAATGCGACCAACAAATAAAATTCTATGATTTTGGTGAACTTCTAAGCTCAGGGGAGCGGTCTTTATTTGCGGTACAGAGATACCACAGTGTAGTGTTACAGTTTGCTCAGAAGGTACGCCGTTTTTAATTAACTCTTGACGCACGTATTCGCTATTAGCAACAAAAGTAATTTTTACCTTTTTTAAGGTATCTAATAACTGATGAGTAATTTGAAGTTCTTTAAGAGTTCTTAACGGTCTACGGCTACCACATTTATCTACTAACTTACCCCAAGTACAACCTAAGTAAGAAAAGTTGCGATCGCAGATTGTCCGTTGCCCTGCTAAATACTTTGTGCCACTAGGACAGTACAATGAGTGATTATGAACACTAAAGACAGTAGGACATTCGCCTGTAAGCTGCAATAATAAATCTGGGCTGTGGATGTGCAGCAGCTTGAATTGGCTTTGGTCAACACCCTTGAGGGATTTTATCACGCGATCGCTAACTTCAGGTGGTCGATGTTCAAACAGAGAAGCTAAATAAGTTTCAACACCTCCGCCCTCACCTACATCAAAATTAGAGCATTGATAAATCAGGTCTTCTTCAAAGATCCCTCTATGCAAGTGTTTATTATCTTGTTTGGCTTCATTGATTGAGTTAAGCATTAATCACCATTTTTCTTTACGTTATTATTAATTAGATTCCTCATATCAATGGAGGCTTATCTTCATCAACTTATATACCAACATTAAACCAAAGCTTGTGTCTAACATCACTCACGTAATGTCTGAGAGCAATGTTTTTACTTGCAGATTTATCTGGATAAATAAACTGATCTTCTACATTGAGAACATATTTATTTGAGCATAGAGGTTTACCATGATTGTGGTGCATGGTCAAATGTACAATTGTTTGCTCAGTAAAATAACTAGGAACTTCTGAAAGATTTGCTAAACGTTCAATGGCAAAACTCCAGTCAAATTCATGTCTAAATAATATAAATCCACCATTTACAGGATTCGATTTCTCGGACTCATCATAAATAATCCGCTCGTCAAGCGACATTGAACAATCAGGTAGATAAAGAGAGTATTTTTCGTCTGACTTACTCAAATCAATTAAGTCAATCCCGCCAGGAAAAAATAAAATATCTGAATCAGTGTAAATCGTAGTACCATTAACAGGAATCGACATCAATGCCGACAACTTTCTGCCCATTGGATGCAGTTGGGCATAATCAAGAACACATTGAGGTAAATCTGTTCTCAGGAAGTTTTGTAAAAGTATTACCTGAACGCAGGGATGGATACGGCGGAGTAAATTACAACTAGAATCAGTATAACTACCATCGGAAACTACAGTAAATGTCTCTGGAATGCCAACATGACGAATGAATGAGCGAATACTTGCTACTTGTTCTGGTAGATCGCGTTCGCATGATAAGGCATAGATACTTACTGGAACTTGCCGAGTTTGTTTAATGGGGATGTTGACAATCTGAGAAATGGCTGCTTTATATAGAGAACGATTAAATTTACCCTGAATCTTAGCAGTGTGGTATCCTATATTTACCATTTATTTTTCCTTGTTAAAATTATCAATAACTGAGTAGAGAAATGAATTCGTAATTTATATTTTGTAAATTACGAATTACGAACTAAGAATTACGAATTATAGTATTGCATTTGGTGATATTCCCACAGCTTGCCTTGGCGTGCGAGTAATTCTTGATACTTGCCCTGTTCTACTATCCGTCCTGCTTCTAGTACTACGACTTTATCTGCTTTTGCAATAGTAGAAAGACGGTGAGCGATCGCAATTACTGTTCTACCCACAGACAGCTTTTCTAACGAATCTTGAATTAAGCGCTCGGATACAGAATCTAAGGCACTTGTTGCTTCATCCAAAATCAAAATTTCTGGGTTCCGTAGTAGCGCCCGTGCGATCGCAATTCGCTGTCTTTGTCCTCCAGATAATCTAACACCCCGATCTCCCAATTGGGTATTAAAACCTTCGGGCATTTCTAAAATAAATTCCAGCGCATTCGCTAATTTAGCAGCTTCTTGAATTTGCTCATTAGTAGCTTGTGGAGTACCATAAGCAATGTTTTGCCAAACATCAGTATTGAAGATAAATGTATCCTGACTGACAACAGCTATTTTACGACGTAGAGAATTAATTTCAAACAGTCTTATATCAACTTCATCGATATAAACATTTCCCTCTGTGGCATTGTAAAATCGGGGGATTAAATCAGCCAGAGTTGTTTTACCAGCACCAGAGGCTCCAACTAGTGCGGTCATTTTACCCTTCTCAATGGTTAGGGTGATGTTATGTAGCACTATGTTTTGGTCATCGTAACCGAAATCTACAGATACTAAATTTATTGCCCTTTCTAAAGCTTTAAATTCAAGCTTTCCATTCTTAAAATAATATTGATCTTCACTTTTCAACAGATTTTTAATATTGTCTGCTGAACCGTGTAAGGTACTGAGAAATGCCCGCGTGCCATTAATATCTTGAACAAACGGGACAAAGCGAAATAGTACAAAGAAAAATGTTAACAAAGAAGCGACTTGTAGCGTTCCATTACTAACCAGGCTAGTGAATGCCAAAACAATCATTCCGACCAATACCGTAGTAGCTGCTCCCTCGGCAATTGGCTTGACAAGTGTCCAAGTGAATACAACTTTAGTTGTAGAACTTACTACCTTATTGCTAGCTTTGTAGTAACGCTGGCGTTCAAATTCTTGAGTACCACAAGAATGAACAGTGCGAATACCATTAATAAATTCTATGGCTGTTGATGTAAAGTTAGCATTGGCAGTTGTCATGCCAAAACTGGATTCTCGGACTCTGGCATTTAGATTAGATAACCCTACACCTAAAAGTGTAAATAGTAATGCTGAAATTACAGTTAGTTGCCATGATATCAAAAACATTGAGATTAAGTAGACAAGAGTTGTTATGCCTCTAGTTACTAAAAATGCTGCACCACTAAAACCCTGTCTAATTCTTTCGATTTCTGTGGTTATTGTGTTAATTAGTTCACCAGAACGAGTTTTGGCAAAGTAACTTAACGATAAGGATTGTAACTGTTCAAAAATTTGCTTGCGTAAGCGATCGCCAAAATGCAGTTGGGATAGTTCAGTATAAACTAGTCCAAAATAATTGAAGGCAACACGTAACCAAGTACTTAATAATATCAGTGAAGATATGCGGTAGAGACGGTTAATTGATGATGACTTAGATCCTAAAACCAAAGTATCAAACCATTCTATTCCTGTTTGGACAGGTTGAGCATTTGGACTAGTTAAGCTTTGCAAGAAGGAGAGTAAAAAACCAATGCTTACTCCTTCAAAGGTTGCTGCTAAAATTGAGAAGGTTAAAGCTAAAATTACTATTTTGCGAAAGTGTTTAAATTCTCGCAATATCAAATAGTTGTCTTGCCAAAACCTGGAAGCTTTGAGCAAACTACGGAATTTTTGAGGAAGTTGAGAATTCATCGATTTTATAATAATAGTTTGGCAAGGTAGAGAGACCGCTATAGATGCAATGTAAGTAATTTTTGCGTTAGCCTCAGTGCGGTAGATGAAATCATCAATTACCGCACAGATGAATTACAGTGTTTGGCTATCTAGATGTAACAGGTGAGATGCCTCTACTTCCCAGGAAGCTTTAATGTCTGGTAGTTTATTTAGCTGTACTGCATCTTCCAAAGTCCAGCAATGAGATCCACCACCAGTCAAACTCATGTCACCCCGCAGTACGTTAAATAACTGTGGGAGATTGTCGAGATTGTATTTATTTATCCAACGCCCTAGTGGTGTGATATTGTGCGTACAAAACTTCATTGCTTGAAAGAGTTTACCCCGTTCTCCAACACGCCATTCACGACAAAAAAGCGATCCTGGTGAGTAAACCTGCATTAATGCCATCAATCCCAGCATGATTGGACTTACTAATAGCAGCAATACTAAAGCAGCAATCCAATCAATTAATCGCTGCAATTGTCTCCAGGGTTGATTAGAAGGTTTATTGCCAGCAGGTATGCTTAGGAATATTGGTTTTTCAGCTTCTAGACACGCATCTGCCCAAAACCTGAGCAAAGCCTCACCCAGCTTTGGATCTATGCTTACCAAACTTATTGGAGAATGTTGTAAGCATTTTACTAGCGATCGCTTACTATCTAATGCAGGCAGATATGGTTGTTTAACTCGTCCAGGCTGCTTTACCAACAATTGACCCCGCCGCCACTGAAGTGTGCAGTACCCACGATTATCTTGGTGTTCCTGGGTTACATCATATAAATTCTCTAAAGTTGGAATTATTGAAGCTGTCATAATGTCTTTGGGTTTATACAGGAGTGAATTACTGAGGCGTTATCAAAGGCTATCAATGCCAAAGACCCAAATCCGAATCTTGTTGTAAGTCCAAAAAGTTGGAGATAATTGAGGGCAAAAATATGTTATTGCTATTTGCCACTCAGCCAAGCACATATCGTCCAGGATTATTCTGGTGTAGAGGTTTACAAATCAACGTTACTATCAATATTCATGGGCAATCGGTATTTTCCGGTAACTACTGAAAGTAGAAATATGTAGAGGGAAATTACCCATAAATTTATATCTACGTTTACTTGCACTGAGGTGTTTATTGTATCGATAGATTTACCAAAACCAGTCTGCTCTTATCTTCTAGCCTTTGTGAAGTGCTTTAATCTCTAGAATATAAGACTATCTAGAAATAGCGATCGCTCAAATAAATTCTTTATTTACTCTTTAAAGAGCCAGTAATTTATCTGAAAATCCATAAAGATAGCATAAATATACTAAAATTTTCCTGATAGCAATAAAATTAAATTTGTTCATAAAAAATTAGGGTAGCACAGCTGCGCTACCCTACCGTATGTTGCATTTAAACTAATTTAGATTCCCGACTTATATAAAGAAGACGGGGATCAATCATAGCTGTACTAGCTACTTTTCTACAGCTTGACGGAGAGCCAATTGCTGTTGTTTGATATAAGGTACGTAATTACTGCTAGAGTTTGATACTCCGTTAGCTACAACCCCAATCAGGTTTAACTTACTTAGCATTGCTGTAGCCTGAGTCAACTGGCTTCGTGTCACAATACCAATGCTTGCCACCATAACGACGCTACGACAAGATGATGCAGTAAGCATGGCATCCACCAAACCAAGAACTGGGGGAGCATCTATGAGTACCAAATCATAGTTTTCCTCAAAAGCTGCCATCAATTGCATCATTCGGGGAGAACTCAACAGATTAGCTGGGTCAGCAGGTTTGGGCCCAGCAGTTAAAATATCGATGTAGGCGGAACCTGCGTATTGAAGACTAATCTGGCTGGGTAGACTTGCATCACTCGCTAGTAGAGTTGAAAGCCCTTGTTCATTAGGAAGATTCAGTTGGTGGTGCAGGCTGGGATCGCGTAAGTTGGCATCAATTAGTAACACCCTTTTGTGTAAACGGGCAGCACTCATTGCTAAACCTAACGCCAAAGCTGATTTACCCTCATCTGGTAAAGCTGAGGTAATCATCAAAGACTTCAAGTTAGCAACAGTATTTAAAAGTTCAATGTTTTTGTAAATCAGATCCAGCGATTCCCAACGCGGTGGAGATTGCAGTACCTGAATTGTCCAAGGAGCGAGAACTTCTGGCTTGCCAAAGGGCAATTTAATCATTGATTCTCTGGGTTTAGCTGGCGGTAGCTTGGGGGTTGTTCCCAACAAAGGTAGAGCCATTTGCTTCTCTAACTCAGCAGTGGTATGAACTGCATCATCAGCCGAATCTCGAATAAAGGCAGCAATGCCTCCTAACATTAACCCAACCACAGCACCTAACAGCAAGTTCTGTTGGAGATTGGGGCCTAATTGTGCGCCTTTTTGGGGATCTTCTACCACTTCCCAATTAAATCCACCCTTGGAAAGTTCTTGCCGCAATTGCTGTTCTGCTCTTAAAAGCTGCTCTAACCTTTCACGACTAAATTGCAACTGCGGTAGCATCCGATTGTAATAAGCCAAAAGAGGCGGGAAGCGTTTGATTTCCAAACGTAGCTCGTTTTCTTTCTGAGCTAAACTTTGATCGCGGGCAGTTAAAGCAACTATAGTTGTCTGCGTTTCTACTAACTGACCAGCAAGGCTAAGATCAATTTGCCCAAGTTGTCCTTTTTCAAGAAGAGAGTCTCCAGAAGTGAATGCACTAGCAGACTTTTCGCCTAAAGTTCTTCCTACTTCTTGTTGCAATAATTCCTTCTGGCCCTGAAGCTGTTCTTTGAGCTTTTGCACACTTGGAGTCTGATCTGTAAAGCGTAAGCGTTCTTGTGCTAGTGCCAATTCGCTTTTTTGGATTTCGTTTAGTAAGCCTTGATAGCGAGTAGACTGACTCAGACGAGAAGCAACTAAAGCATTTTGAGGAGAACGGTTAAGTTGTTCTTCTAAAGATTTTTGGCGTGCTAAGGCTTCGCCATACTGAGCGCGAGTTGTCTGTCTTTCTTGAGCAATATTATTCAAAGCTGTCTCAATCGCTTTGGCCTGTGACTCTGGATCAATTAAGTTCTGATTTCTGCGAAACCTTTGTAAATTAGTCTCAGATGCGTTTACTTCTTCACTGGCTTTACTTAACTGTTCCCTAATAATTTGCAGCCCTTTTTGTAACCGCGAAGTCTGCTGTTGTTTGTTATATTCCAGATAAACTTGTCGAATTGCGCCGAGAACCTTTTGTGTCTTTTCTGGATCTCCAGCAGTGTATTCAACTTGAAAGATTTTTGTAGCGACATTATCTTCTTTACTTCTCAATTGAGTTAAGACTAAAGAAGCTTTAATTTCACCTGTACTGATATCTGGATAATCAGACTGAAGTTTATCAACTGCTTTTTGGATAAGTCCAGAACTCTGCATCAAGTTAAGCTGAGTTGCTGTATCTATGACAATATTAGAGTCAGTAAACTGGCTATCTACCCCTGCTCCTTCTTTCTTTCCTTGATAGTTAGATTCTACTAGCAGTTGCATTGAACTTTTATAAGTTGGTTTAGTTTTTAAAGTTACGATGCCTGCTATAGCAATAGAACTAATTAATACTGCTAAAAACCAAGGAAATCTTCGCACAAATACGGCAAACAATTGTCCGTAACTTGGTTCAGTTTCAGAGGCTGGATTTATTTGAGGATTTAGACTAGTTTGAACCACTTTTATTATCCTTGTCTTCAAGACTTACGCTGAGAGATATCCCGAAGAGTACCTATTTTTAACAACCCGCCGGGGACGATAGAGAAAAGAATAGGTAATCTTATAATGTCAAGAGATTCCGAAATCAAATGAATATTTGATGCTCGCCACAAGCTTGGTTAATAATTTTCTCAACTTTCCCAAAGAAGGCATTCTCTGAAAAGTTTGATACTGCATGATTACGGATGCGATCGTAATCCCAAGAGATGCCATTGGCTTCTTGTAATGCAATTTGTAGAGAGTCAGGTGTTTGTCTTTTGAAAAAGACTCCTGTTTCACCTGGTATTTGAGTATCTAATACTCCACCTGCTCCATAAGCGATAACTGGTGTCCCGCTAGCATTAGCCTCTACTGGAACTAACCCGTAATCTTCTAAAGCTGCGACAATAATAGACTTGGCTTTGGAAAACAAGTCTTTACGGGTTCTATCACTTACGTGTCCCAAGAACACAATATTTTGTAATGCTTTAGATTTTAACCGTGCTAGTTCTGGCCCGTCACCTGATATTAATAGGCGCCATCCTAGCCAATTAAAAGCTTCGACTATTATATCAAGGCGTTTATAGCTAATCATCCGGGCTGAAGCCAGATAATATTCATCTTTTATATCTGAAAAAACAAATTTACTAGTATCAATTGGATAGTTTACCATCATTGCCTTTTTGCCATAAATACTTTCAATACGGCGGGCAACAACACTAGAATTAGCAATGTAAAGGTCAGGTTCCTGTGCATATTTCAGGTCTACCTTTCTCATTACTTGAAATACTTGTTCAATTAAAGGTGCAAAATATCTATAGTCTCCGTACTCTCTTAAATAAGTTGCTGTATCCCATAAAAATCGGGTGACGTTATGGCAAAAGCAAATGTGGCGGGCATTGGGGTTTTTTCGTACTGCTTTGGCGAAACTGGTGCTACTGCTAATAATTAGATCGTAGTCTTGCAGATCCAAGGAGCGAAAGGCAGGAAAATATAGAGGAGCCATTGACCTGAAATATTTTGCTGCACCAGGGATTTTTTGTAAGAAGGTTGTGTTGACTATGCGATCGCCTAGATCAATAGTTTTTTGAGGATCGTACAGAGATGTGAAAATGTCTGCTTCAGGATAACGCTTACAAAGCAGTTCAAATACACGCTCTGCCCCACCTCGCTGGGTTAAATAATCGTGGACTAGAGCAATTTTCATGAATTTAACCTAAAGTTTCGATCGGGTTTGTTTCAAGGCTCCCCAGCAAGTTACTATCAACAACTTTAGTGTCCCGCAGTATAGCTTCCTATCCTCTTGACGAAATTCTAGCGACAAATACGTTGGTAGGGGCCTCGGAGATCCCCCCAACCCCCCTTAAAAAGGGGGGCTTTTTCTGATTCTTTCACCCCCTTAAAAAGGGGGTCGCCGCAGGCGGGGGGATCTTATCCGAAATGTATTAGGGGACTCCTACAGCCAATTTATTTGTTGCGAATATTTTTGGAACCGAAATTACCCAACTGCTACCAAGATTTTTTCTGGGGCGAAATAATTGTTTTGCTCAGTTCTTAGTTGGTCGCAGAGTCTGCCTTCAGGTAGTTCTACATCCTCATAAGTGAGAACTTGATCCTTATTAATATCCCGTTTCAGGCGACATCCTTCAGCTAAACCAATTGGTAGGAGATTTTGCTGTTGGACGATATTGGAATTCTCACATTGTCCGTAGGTCATGTAGTAACCGATGCCATCTAGGGTTTCTCCAGCTTTCAGGTCGATTTTGGCGGTGGTGACAACATCTACTAGCGGGCCTGCGAGTGGAGACATAACGGCATCACCGAAGAGAACTGCACGCGCTACGGACAGGGGAACTTCAAAATGACAGAGGTGATAAGGAGTATAGAAGCTGTAAAGTGGGCCTTCGCCTAATTTGTATAAGTTGAGATAGTGCTGTTGCTTGGGGTCGTCGTGAGTGGCAAATACATATACGCCTGGGCCTGGTTTTGCTCCAACTACATAATCGACAATACCACCCAGTTCTTTGAGTTGTTCAACATCATATAAATGGGTCATTTCCTCGACATAACCGTTGAAGTCATATCCCAACATTCCCCGTTTGGCGACTTTCATCCCTGTGGCATTGGCAACGATCGCTTGCTCAAAGGAAATTTTGGTTCCGTCAGCGAAGCTAGCCACCATGTGGGGCTTTTGACCCCAACGTTTAGCAAATCCTTCCTGGGTGGTGGGATTGCGATAGGGGTCTTGGAGTCCTTTAATGTTACCGCACAATAACGGAGTTAGACCAATGCTTTTTACAAAGCGGTAGAGGTTCATTTGCACCCCTGGCTGATCGCCATCACAGGCGCTGAGAATGACACCTGCTTTGTCAGCATAGACTTTGAGGATGGGGCCAATAGTGCCGTCGAGTTCGGCATTCATCATGATCACATGTTTGCAATGAGCGATCGCTTCCATTACGATGTGAGCGCCAAATTCCACTGCACCTGTGACTTCGATTATGGCCTCGATGCCCTCAGCCTGACACAGTAACTTAGCGTCTTCTGTGACTGCATACTTACCGTTTGCGATCGCCTCTTCTAATTCGCTGACAGTTGCAACAACTTGAATATCTTCAATTCCGGCTTCCGAATAAGCTTGTTTAGCTGCATCAATCTTGCGATTGGAGATAGCAACTAACTCCATCCCTGGCACGGAATTAACAATTTGGTTGGCAATTCCTCGACCCATAAAACCAGCACCGATCATTCCCACTTTGATAGGATTTCCTGCTGCTGCACGGGCTTGTAAGGCGCGATCGATAATAATCATGAACTAAACTCCTTTTTGGAACTGTTGGTTGTGATACAAATTCTCTATAAACTTGCACTTAATGATTTTTTACAGCTAAATGTTAAGTACATTTTCATGGGAATTAAGATTAGCTATGGCTACTAACTGGTTGTTTGCTAGGCGCTATAGAACCAGTCTGTTTTTCCTGGCTGTGATTTTCGATAATTTGCTCTACAACATTTCTGTAAACTTGAGCAAATTTTTCTTTAGTATGATTTGCTCTTGCATATTCCCATGCCTGACGAGACATTAGATTTAGGTCTTCTACAGGCAAATTGGAAATACTTCTAACTTTCGCCTTAATTTCGCCAACGGAAAGATTATCGAAAATCACACCAAAATCATGAACATCGACACCAGATTCGTAGCTTAAAATTGGAATTAACCCAGCTTGTAAGCAACTGATTACTGCTCCTGACTGTCCTTCAGAAACGGAAGGATAAACAAGCCCTATACAGTTATTTGTAACCTCTATAAAGTCAGGACTACTAACATCAATCCAACCATAAGTGTGGATGTTAGGTGTTTCGTACAGTTCTTTATAGAAAGCTTGCTCAAATTCTTTGTCATTACTTACCGGGCCACAAACTGTTAAATGGTATTCCGGCATTTGGGCAAAGGCATCTAAAACTAAATCTAATCCTTTCAGGACTAAAGCACTACCACCAAACCACAGAAAACGCTTTCTTACCGCTTCAAAATCTTTCTTTTCAGGATAAGGATAAACGCTAGGCGAAGAAATTGGGATACGATACATTGGTTTTTTGGCATACTTAAATGTATCAGTTGTGAAATCATTACCCAACACAATCGCGCAATCGGCATATTCAATTCCCAAGTTAGGAACCTCAAATCGTTGTGGTTTTAAGGTGATACCTTTGCGCCGTTGTAGTTCTAGAAGCCTGTTGCATTCTGCTGCATTACGAAAGACCATATTCGCAATGTCAACGTGGAAAATTTTGATGCAATCTTTATTGAGTTTTGGTGCAAGTGCTTCCATCCGATGACGGATATCAATGAAAAATGCGTAGTGCTTTTGCGGAACGAATTTATCATTGTGGAACTGGATAACATCAACGTTGTAACCCAAGTCTAAAAAAGTTTGGGCTATTTGCCAAACTTCCCAGTACCAAGTATGGTCGTTAGGCATTGGCTGACCAGGTTTTAAGAGGAATGGCTCAATCCGATAAGAAAGAAGTACATTCCCTTTGAAAGGCTGTTTTGGCTTTAGAGAAACAACCTGTAAGGTCTTAGCGTAATTGATCCGAGCTTGAACTTTTTTGGAAACAAAAGAGATAGTTTTTTCGACACGAGATAGAATATTTGACATTTATTTCTACCCAAATTCATTAATTTAATATCTCAAGTTTTAATTAGTAATTGATATTTTTATGTACACCAATTCTAATTTTTTCCTTTGCGGTTCGTTAAAAAAATAATTTTACGAACCATTTAATACCCCTGTCTTTATCTAGAAGTACCGCCAACTGTCATCATTCTTAACAAAGGCCAATTTAAATCTTTCTCAGATATTTCAGTCACATCTAGAGGCCAATCAATGGCAAAGAATGGGTCATCATAGCGTAAACCTCTCTCATACCCTGGCGTGTAAAATTCGCCTACTTGATATACAACTTCAGTCTCATCTGTGAGTGCTTGATAGCCGTGAGCAAACATTTCTGGAACATACAAAGCGCGGCGGTTTTCTGGTGTTAATTCCACACCGATATGGGATAAAAAGCTAGGAGATTCAGGACGCATATCAATAATTACGTCATAGATAGCGCCTTTAGTACAGCGAATTAATTTCGTTTCTGCTGCTGGCAAAATTTGATAGTGCATTCCTCGAATAGTGCCTTTTTTGTAGTTAAAAGACAGGTTACATTGGGCAACTGTTGGCTTTAATCCGTGTGCTTCAAATTCTTGAGCGCAGAAAGACCGAGCAAAAAAACCACGGTGGTCTGGCTTTTCTTCTAAGTCAATAATGAATGCGTCTTTGAGTGCGGTTTCAGTGAAAATCATTATGATTACTTTAAGATGAATGTTGAGTACAGAAAATAACAGTAATAAACGTATAGGAATCATATTTGATTTCTGAAAAAATCTTGATAGTCTTGTAATGGACTGTCTAGGCTAAAATGTTGCAAAAAAATTGTAGGTTGGGGAGCCACTGCGTTGCGCGGGTTCCCCGCGTTGTAGCAAGTGGGGTTGGAGGCTTTGCGTAACCCAACATCCTGATATATGTTGGGTTGCGCTCCGCTCCACCCAACCTACGTCTAATGCACTATTTTGTGTAGACAGTCCACTACGTGCATTTCAAAAATCAAATACTAGTCCTATAGATTATTAAATCTACAACTTTATAGGGTGCATTACGTTCCTAACGCACCATACAAAAGGTTACTAAGTCGAAACTTTAACTGCATCTGATGCAGAACGTAACTCTGCTCTGGGATAAGTATCATCCCAGTATTGGGTGCAGAGGTCTGGTCGTTCGGGGGGATTGGCGGTGTAACAAAAGAATAATGTTGACCGATCTTCTGTGCGGACTGTGCCGTGATGCAAAGCATTTTTTGTATCTACAATAATGACTGTACCTGCTGGGCCTGGGCAGGATTTCCAAGCTGATTTGGGGATTACTGGTTTTACTTGTTCATCATTGATACCCATATAGCCTGACTTCCAAAGTTTGTAGTAAAGTCGAAAATAATTCCAACTAAATAAGGAAGTTAAAGAGCGAGGGATGTATTCAAAAGGCCCAGTTTTTTGTTCTACATCATTCAAGTAAATGAAGATTTTAATAATCCGGCGGTCTTCTGCATCGCTATGCCATAGCAGCGTTCCAAACTGATGTTTACTCTTGAAATCTTTGCGTAAATGTACACCATGAAAAGCAATAGGGAGACCGATATAATTTTCGATGATGCTGAGTAGCCTTTTCTCCAACCCCCAGGCATAAAATTCTGGTAAACCTGTAACTGTGTAAATTTGTGGCAACCTTTCATCTAGATGGTCATTGTTAGGATTTTCCATCTGAGACAATTGATGGTAAGCAGCTTTGAGCAGTTCGGAGGTAGAATTTAACCCTAAATCTGCCAGTGTTGTGACGCAAACACCGTCTTTTTTGAGAGCATTAAGAATGTTGCGATCGCTTCCTGCTAATGCTGGCAGATTTTTGCTATGCTTCCAACGAGCTAGGTAATATTCAAAGTCAGATGAGAGTGTAGCTATTTTGCGTTTAATCGCGTCAAACATGGCGCAAATCCTTCTCTTATTGATATATAGTTGTTAGTAATTAGGTAGTTTATGGCTTATAGGTACGTACTTCTTCAGTAGATATTTCGCTTGATTCTGCTAAACCGAATTCTTTAGAAACCATCACATCAAAAGCACATAAGCTGACTAAAGCTAAAAATGGAACTACTATTTTGATGGCGGACATCGGCCATCTTCTTAAAGCACCCAAGAAAACTTTTAAGTTGACTTCTTTACCATTCTGCAAAAGCATCCGCCTACAAAATTGCTTAGAATATCCACTTTGCTCTAATTTCAAAATCACTTCAGGGATGTGTTTGTATTGCATTAACAGTGCTGATTTTGGTTCTTTCTGCCAATAACTCACACCAACAACACATTCTAAATAAGTCTCTTTAGTGACAATTACACTACCATTAGCAGCGCAATATCCGGCTAAATATGCTAAAGATATCCAGTTATTCTCAGCATCTTGCCAATCTTGTAGAGCGCGTTTTACTAAGTCAGTACGATAGACTGTAGCAGTTAGAAAAATGACTGCACCGACACTTTTTGAAAAACAATGTTCAAATATGGCTTTACCATCACCCTTACCATCTTCACTATCAACATCAAACCAGCGATTACCAACGATTGTTGGTGGATGAACTGGTTCACCAGTCAGTTGGTTACGACCGGAAAAATTGAGGAACAATAATGATAAATCTTCGTGTTGTCTAAGTTTGCTAATCACATAAGCAATTGCTCTATCTTGAATTGGGTCATCATCGCCGATTGTCCAAACATATTTTGTTGTTGTAGACTTTAGGCAATACATAATATTTTTAACTACGCCTAAATTATTTAAATTTTTATTTGATTTAAATGTAATATTTTTAAGTGTCGCTTGCCATTTTTGGATCACCTCTTGAGTATTATCTGTTGAACAATTATCGGAGACTAAAATCTCACATTCATCTTCAAAACCTTTGATAGCTTGAGCCAACCATGTTAGCTGTTTATCAAGTAAGCCGGCACGATTATAAGTGGGTATGGCAATAGTCAGGAGTTTATTCATATTAAGCTTAAATCTATAGTTAAGGGGCTACTAACAACAGCTTGTTAATAAACAAGCTGCTTATAATTTGATTTTTTGATATTTGGTAACAAAAGCTTTATCAAACTACGCCTTTTAATTACTTTTTACCTATTGCTTATGTTCATCATGACAATACTAAAATAGTAATAAAAGGCGATTTCTGGTTTATATTTAGTAATTACGACGCTATTAAAAGCCTATCCGGAATTGGACACGGATAAATTTTTACTTCAGGAATTGGTACAACAAACTGTCCACCCCACTCGCCAATAAATGCCATTTGTTCCATAATTTCCTCTTTGAGATTCCAAGGTAAAATTAGGACATAATCTGGTTTAGTTTCGCGGATTTTGTCTGGTTCAAAGATGGGAATATGAGTCCCAGGCAAAAATAAGTCTTGTTTGTAAGGGTTGCAATCGACTGTGTAATCGATAAAATCTTTCCCAATCCCACAGTAATTAAGCAATGTATTGCCTTTGGCTGGTGCGCCATAACCAACAATTGATTTCCCTTCTGCTTTTGCACTTAAAAGAAAATTTAATAGCTTATGCTTTGTTTGTTTGACTTTTTCGCCAAATGTAATATAAGTCTCTATCCGATGCAGTCCAGCAGCAATTTCTTTTGCTTTTAGATGGCTAACTCGGTCACTGATGTTAGGACTATCAACATCGTTATGTTTGGCATAAATTCTTAGTGAACCGCCATGAGTTGATAATTCTTCCACATCAAAAAGTTGCAAATTGTGTGCTGCAAAAATCTTTTCGATAGTCAGAAATGAGAAGTAAGAAAAATGCTCGTGATAAATAGTATCAAATTGATTTTGTTGAATCAATTGCAAAATGTGAGGAAACTCCATCGTCAAAATACCATTCGGTTTGAGGATGAGTTTCATTCCAGCTATGAAATCATTTAAATCTGGTACATGAGCTAAAACATTATTGCCTATCAAAAGATCGGCTAGTTTTCCTTGTATCACAAGTTCTTTGGCAGTCTCAACCCCAAAAAACTTGTTGATACTAGGAATACCTCTATCTTGAGCTATCTTAGCTATATTTGCGGCTGGTTCTATTCCTAAAACTGGGATTCCCTTTTCTACAAAATATTGCAGTAGGTAGCCATCGTTGCTGGCAATCTCAATAACTTGATTATGATGATTAAAGCCAAATTTCTCTACCATCATATCGGTGTAAGCTTTGACGTGTTTTAGCCAACTTACTGAGTAAGAAGAAAAGTAAGCATAATCGCTAAAAATATGATCGGGAGTTTCAAATTGTTCTAATTGAACTAAAAGAGTGTCTTCAGAAACATAAGCATGGAGCGGATAAAATTTTTCGGCATGATTTAGCTGTTCTGCTGTCAGATAAGCATTGGCTAAAGGTGACATTCCTAAATCAATAAAGGTTTGGTGCAGAGGTTGACCACTGAAACGACATTTTGCGTTCGCCATATTTTTCAACTCACTGATTACAAATAATTTGATGGATGAAATAAGTCCGAACCAAATATTGTTGATTCGGAAACTTAGATTATTTCTTCTTTGCTGATAGGCAACTCTATCTACTTTTTATTCCAGAAGAAATCTTTGTCAATTTGCTCAGTACGGATTAGATACTCTAGCTGTTTTAAGCGAGTAAATCCTCTAAACAAGAAAGTGTCTTCAGCCATATCTATTTGGCTAAATAAATCAAATAGCTGCTGGGCACCAAGTCGGGCATTCCAATCACATTTAAATCCGGGGAGAATTGTGTTGATTTTCTCGAAGGATACCCGATAGCTGCGGTTATCTGAGCCGTTCTCACCAAAGGACAATTTACAATCTGGGAAAATATCAGCAATAATTTCCGCAATTTCTTTGACACGATAGTTGTTTGCTGTGTCTCCCACGTTGAAGATTTGGTTATGTACAATGTCCCGTGGTGCTTCTAAAGCACAGACTATTGCTTTGCAAATATCCAGTGCGTGGACTAATGGTCGCCAAGGTGTACCATCACTGATCATTTTGATTTGTTTGCTAGTCCATGCCAACCCAGCTAAGTTGTTTAAAACAATATCAAAGCGCATTCTGGGAGAAGCACCAAAGGCTGTGGCATTCCGCATAAAGGTGGGAGAGAAGTCATCGTCAGCTAGTGGTGTGACATCTCGTTCTACCAAAGTTTTGCACTCTGCGTAGGCTGTTTGAGGATTAATTGGGGATTCTTCTGTAACATCACCTGCGGTAGCAACACCGTAGACACTACACGAAGACATATATACAAAACGACGCACACCCATAGCTTTAGCTAGGCTAGCGAGACGAACTGAACCTACATGATTAATTTCGTAGGTAATATTGGGTGCTAATTGTCCGGCTGGGTCGTTGGAAAGTTCCGCCATGTGAACTATTGCTTCAACACCTTCCAAATCATCAGGGGTGATGTTGCGGATATCTTTGTTAAGGGTTTTGGGTGTTACCCCATTAGCGTTGTATAGCCAACCAACTTTATAGAAGCCGGTATCTAGACCGATAACTTCATGTCCACGTTCAATTAACAGAGGCGGTAATAATGAACCTAGATAGCCTTCTGTTCCAGTTACTAATATTTTCATTGTGGTTAACGCCTTTGTATTGATGAGTTAAATTTTTCGTTTAGTAGGGATGCACAGATATGCGTCCTAAAGGGTGTTGCATCCAAGAGGGAACCGCTATATTTTTCGTTTGTATGCAATAATTTGACCTCTCTCCAAACCTCTCTCCTAAGAGGAGAGAGGCTTTGAATCTTGCTCCCATTCCCTTATAGGGAAGGGGTTGGGGGTTAGGTCATTGGACTCAACCCAGAAACGCTATATATAACTCGGCTAACAGTCATTACATAGTTTGCCGACTTACCTATTGAGTAACAGCACTCTATAGCGGTTCTTAATTGATGCACTACACTTTTTTCTTGTGAGATAGGTATCTTACCCGTCTCTTATATTTCCAGGCTGGAAAAGATGCCCACTATACAAGATTCATGCTTTTATTCAGCAGCCCGGAAGTAATAACAATGTTATCTATGCAGTTACTGCAATATCTAGATGCGAGGGTTGGGGAATTTCTGCTACAAGCGCTTTGCCGATTTCTAGAGAAGATGTGGCAGCTGGAGAAGGAGCATTGCAAACATGGATGGAGTTTTGACCGGAAACAATCAAAAAGTCGTCTACAAGTTTGCCGTCGTTCATTAAGGCTTGAGCGCGAACTCCTGCGTGGGTGGGAACTAAGTCTTCTGCTTGGACTTCGGGAATTAGTTTTTGCAAACTTCTGGTAAAGGCTGCTTTACTAAAAGAACGAATGATTTCTTGGATGCCTTCATCAGCGTGTTTGGCTGCTAATTTCCAGAAACCTGGATAGGTGACGACTTCAAGAAAATCTCGTAAGTCAAAGTCGGTTTTTTTGTAACCTTCGCGTTTGAGTGACAAAACTGCGTTTGGCCCTGCGTGGACGCTACCATCAATCATCCGGGTAAAGTGGACACCCAGGAAGGGAAAATCGGGATTGGGAACTGGATAAATTAGTGTCTTAACGAGATAGCGTTTTTCTGGGGTGAGTTCGTAGTATTCTCCCCGGAATGGGACGATTTTGGCTTTGGGTTCAACTTTACCTAATTTGGCGGTGCGATCGCTATGCAATCCCGTACAATTAATTACAAAGCGGGTTGCAAAGTTACCTTTGTTTGTTTCTAGTACCTGATTTTTACCACTTGGGGAGATTTTCAGAACTTTTGTATTGAGATGCAAATCTCCACCCTGCTGTTGAATTAGCTGGGCATATTTCAAACAAACTTGCTTGTAATTAACAATCCCAGTTGAAAATACCCGAAGCCCACCTACGCATTTTACGTGAGGTTCAATTTCCCTGACTTCTTCGGGGCTGATTCTCTTAACTTCTATACCATTGTCTAAGCCGCGTTGGTAGAGATTTTCTAGACGTGGTAGTTCTTGTTCTTCTGTTGCAACAATGACTTTACCACAAACTTCATGTTCTATTCCATGCTCTTGGCAAAATTCTACCATAGAGCGAGAACCATCACGACAAAATTTAGCTTTGAAACTGCCTGGCTTGTAGTAAATACCAGAATGAATTACCCCGCTATTATTGCCGGTTTGGTGAAATGCCCATTGACTCTCTTTTTCTAGTACTAAAATACGCGCATTGGGATATCGTTTTCCTAAAGCCAATGCTGTAGAGAGTCCAACTATTCCCCCACCTATAATCGCAAAATCATACATTAGTATTATCGCACTTAAAATTACAGTAAATCCATAAAGTTATTTGGGATTTGGTACTGGGTATTGGGTTAGAAAAAATCTCCCCCAGCCCCCAGTTACCTTACCATGCTTTCCAAGGAGCCTGACTGCTTTTCCATAGCCCCTCTAGATAGTTTTTATCGCGTAAAGTATCCATCGGTTGCCAAAAACCATCATGTTTAAAAGCAGATAGTTGTTCCATATCAGCTAGCTTTTCTAATGGCTCTTGCTCCCATACTGTAGAGTCATCAGCAATCAAATTGATTACTTCTGGTTCTAACACAAAATAACCGCCATTAATCCAAGCTCCATCACCTTCGGGTTTTTCCCGAAAGCTGGTAATTTTAGTTTGCTCATATCCCAAGGAAATGGCTCCAAAACGTCCGGCTGGTTGAACCGCTGTGAGGGTTCCTAATGTATTTTGTTCTTTGTGAAACTTCACTAGCTCGGTGATATTAATATTACTTACACCATCACCATAAGTAAAGCAAAAGGTATCATTCCCAAGATGTTCCCTGATTCGCTTTAAACGTCCGCCTGTCATGGTATTATCACCCGTATTGACTAAGGTAACACGCCAGGGTTCTGCATAACCAGAATGCACGTTCATCTGGTTAAATCGCATATCAAAGGTAACATCTGACATGTGTAAGAAGTAATTAGCAAAATACTCCTTAATTATGTAACCTTTGTAACCGCAACAAATTATGAAGTCATTAATGCCGTGGGCGGAGTAAGTCTTCATTATGTGCCAGAGAATTGGCTTACCACCAATCTCAACCATCGGCTTGGGTCTGATACTAGTTTCTTCACTGAGGCGTGTACCAAGCCCTCCAGCCAAAATCACCGCTTTCATGCAATTACCTCGGAGATTTGTAGGGATATTATTATTTGACTTTTCGACATGAAGAGGATGCACTTAGATAGAGAAAAATTGATTTCTGATTTGTTTTTCTCCGTCAATAATCTAACTGTAATTTTCCCCGAAATTATAAAGGAAAGATAAATTAACATCTTTTCTATATAAAAGCTCTATGAATATCTATAAACATGAAAATAAATTATTTAATTAAATAAAAATGTTACCAAATAAATAACTAGGGTTAGCTGATGCTAACCCTAGCTAGGCTTGATTTCTCCAATCAAAACCGATAATAGGCGAGTAAAAAAACTTACTTGTTTTTAGTTAGTTTTTTCCAAATTACTTGAGCTTTGAAACAAAGGATCGCATTTGTTTTCTACGACTACACATAAGTTACTGAGTGCTTGCTGATAATTATCCATATCATCTTGCTCAAGAAACATTTTGGCAGATGCCTGTACATCTTCGATCGCTTTCGCCTGATTTTTGTTAGATTCACTACCACCATATTGTGCCAGTTCATAACGAACCATACCTCGTTTGAGATATACTTTTGCTAATTTAGGGCTGATAGTTAATGCTTGGTTAAAGTCAGCGATCGCTTGATTGTATTCTTGTTCATAATTGCTGCTATATTGAGCAATTTGATAATAGACAACACCTCGCTGAAAATAAGCTTCTGCTTTCGATACATTACGTTTTATAACCTGAGTGAAATCTGCGATCGCTCTTTTGTAAGCTTGTTGAGATTCACCGCTATATTTAGCCATTTGGGTGCGGACAATCCCCCGTCTGATATAAGCTTCAATTTCGTTCTTATCCAGACCGAGGGCTCGATTATAGTCTGCGATCGCTAGGTTATACTCTGTATCAGGATCGTTGCTATATTCGGCGAGCATATAGCGGGCATTACCCCGATTCACAAGGGCTTTGGTTTGATTGGGATTGATTTTGAGAGCTTGGCTATAATCTGTAACTGCTCCTTCGTAGTCTTTGAGGTTATAGCGGGCATTGCCCCGATTTACAATTGCTGTGGTATGTGTTGGTTGTTGTTCAATTGCTGCGGTTAAGCTGGCAATTGCTTTTTCGTAATCTCGGTCTTTGTAAGCAGTTTGACTCTGCTGATAGTAATCAGCGAAGCTGAGTTTGTTAATTGTCTGGCGAGACTTCAATGTTTGTTGAGTGTAAGCATTTTGGGAAACCAACGGCTGAGTAAATTTAATCATTACGTCGGCATAACCCAATAAACCGAAACCCAGCAAACAACAAATAACCGGGTACAATTTTGACTTTTTGGAACGTTTATAAGATGAACCGCTTGGAGTAATTACTGGCTGCCAATAATTACCTAAGTGCGGTGACATACTGCGCTGGGGAAAATGCGGTGTCTGGGTGTAGCGCTTTTTCGCTTTGATTCGCGGTTGGAGATGTTCTCTCGCTTCTATAGCCCGATGTGATGGGAAGGGGTCGCGTCCGCCTAATCGCACGGTACGTTCACACCACGGACAGCTACGCATGTGGTTGTTGTAGCGATGCTGGGGATTTGTGGTGCAGGTAATTAAGGAATCTTCGGCTTCAGCGATGGCTGAGAGCCAAGTCTGGGCATTGGGGCGCAGCTGTGGGTTGTTGTGACCATCTTCAAAACAACGGACAAATAGTTCTTGTAGGCTGGGATGAAGAATTTCCCAAGGGGGTGCAATGGGGGTAGGTAGGTAGGGTACGTACCGCTTTTGGCTATAAGTGAAATGCCCCGATGCAATGCGGGCTTCGTAGGGCGGTGGCTCAATAGAGCCTTGAAAAATCCCCGAAAATGGGTGAGTGCCTTCCATTAAGAGTTGGAATACCAGCACTGCTAACCCAAATAAATCGTGAGAAATTTCGCGATCGTGTTGGGCAAAAGTTTTATTCTGTAGTTCTGGTGGCGTAAACTCTGGTTTCCCGACTGGGCAGCGATAAACAACATTGCTGTTGGGGTCGAGTACTTGGAAAGAGTCTGTGTCTATCAAAGTCACCAGTGCAGTGTCACTGACGAGGATATTTGACTCGTTCACATCACCTATACAATATCCACTAGCGTGCAAAGCAGCAAAAGCTGCCGCCAAGTTACGAGCCGTGCGGAGCAGGTACTGATAGTTGAATAGGGGACAGTGTTGACGACGGGTTCTGGGGTTGTAGAAGTCGATGATTGGACGCATCCCCTGAATCCGTGGCATCAAAAAGCCCAAGATGCTATTTTTGCCATCTGGTGTCCGCAATAAATCCTCTGGCCAAGCGATAGAGATATGACCCAAACTAGCTGTAGGGTTTTCTGGCGGGTTGGCAAGCATCGCCTGTAATTTGTCAGCATGGGCTGTAGTTGGCTTGTGGTAAATCTTCGCCACCAAGTCATTATCAGATGGCACTGCATAAACACAAGCTTCACCGCCACGCCCCAAACTGACATTGAGGCTGAGGATTTCTTTTCTAGGGGAACAACGTAGTACCTGCATAATGAAATTACCGCTAACGGAAGTTATTTAAGATGTGAAACCTGTAAATTGATTGCTCATGAGTCGTTGAATGCAGCTATAATGAGTGTTAAATCATCATCAGTGCGTTGTGTAATTCGGTCTGAGCGTAAAAACTTTACTAACTGCTCCTTCGCTTCTGTCTTATCTTCGGTATTAGCTACAAATTCAAACAGTGGAAAAAAGAATGGTTTGTGAGGTTCACCAACAACCATATTCAAAGCCAGCATTTGTAGTCCGTCGGTGATGATACCAACATTAACTATGTCAGTGCGCCATAATCTCATCTGCGCTGTGTCTAAGGCCGTAGGAGAAGTTAAAAAAGTGGTTTCGTTGATGTACTCGCCGCTATCAGGTATAGTTAGAGCGAGGAGATTGCCCGTGCTATCTTTTGCTACTGCCAAACCATCACCTATTTGCACTACAGCTACAACTTCTGGTGTGGCAACCATCATAATTAAGGTAGTTGCTAAGTCTTGAGGCTGTTTGTCACAAGTAGCCGCTTCAGCCTCCACAGCTTTTTTGGCAGCTAGTATGGCATCATTTAAGAGCGATCGCACAAACGCATCATCACTCAAAACTTTTTGGGTGATTCCTCTGCTAGAAATGCTTTCTATTGCTGTCTCCACAGCAATCATAGCTCCCACTTTCCCAAGGCTAGCAGAACCCGCGCCATCTGCTGCGGCTGCCACCAAAACATTATCAGACAATATTTGCCAGTGATGAGCATCCTGACATAACTGCTTATTTTTTAAGTGACTTGTACCACATACCGACGCAGCCACAATCCGCCATTGAGCAATCTGTTTTGATATTTTCATAGATTTTTTTTCAACAGCTCGCTGTGTCAACATCAAGCTGCGATTTTTAATTAAACAGTCCCCCAACCAATCGGCGGTAGTGCTACCTGTTCGTCTACCTGCGAATGAGAAACAGCTGACATACTAGTTGATAGCCAGACAAACATCTCGATGAAATTTAGTCCTTTGAGTTTCAAAGGTGTACGTACAGTTATTTGATTTAAACGCGTCATATTCGCATTTTCTACACCAACTGTAAAGAATGCTACACGCTTGTTCGCCTCATCTCCCTGTAAGCGCACAGATGCTTGCTCCACTACATTCTCTAACTCACCTTGGGGTTCTCCATCGGTAATCATGAATACCCAAGGACGATAGTAAGCAATCCCATTGGTACGATACTGAGATTTCCGCTCTTGAATTATATCCAAAGCTTTATGAATGCCTGCACCCATTGTAGTCAAGCCCTGTGCCGTTAAAATGGGCGGATTGAATTGATCGGCAGTCACAAAGTCTTGTACTACATTGACATTACTATCAAAAGTGACGATCGCCACTTCTACACGTCTTGCGGCTAAGGAATTTTTGACCAATTCATCCTTTAAACTGAGCAAACCCTGATTTAAAGCCTCAATCGGATCTCCTTGCATCGAGCCAGATGTATCTAGTAAAAGTACACAAGGACAACGTGGTTCTGGGTTCTCAGCAAATTCTACTACTTCATCAAGTCTTAATGTATCATGCATAACTTTTTGTGTTATGTTAAAGTTCAAAGCTTTATTTCCTTTTTGTCCGAGTATATAATTTCAGCCGTCGAGGTCACTACAGAATATAGTATCTAGTGGTAGATGCTCTAATCTTTATTAAACAAATTATTTTCATGAAGTTCTCAATATATTTTTTAAGAAAAACTTGAGTACAGCTTAGTTTAGCAAAAAAGAGTTTATCAAAACCTAGTGTTACCTGTTGTAATGTATCTACCAAAAATTTATATCCATTAAACCTACAGTACAATAAATACGTAAACTTTCCCAGATAAGTTTTTAAAGATTTTATGTAGAAGAATTTTTCCTTTACAGAAAAATTATTAACCATAATTAATATCTTTAGCTCCAGAAGTATACCAGCGTAACTGCTTCAACGTGGAATCAAATTTGCCTGATTTTTGTGAGTAGGCATAAATAAACGTCATTACTAAGGTCTTAAGGTAAGAGTTGTCAGGAGTTGGTAAAATCCAGAATTAACCAATATTTACTGATAGGCTAGCTATGATAAATGTTTCTCTTTATTCATACCTACTTGTGGTTTGAGACAAATTAAGTAAAAAGTACCAAATGTAACAAATAAGTTATAAAACTTATAATTTTTAAAATATATACATATTTTAAAAGGAATAAATTGTCCGTAGATAAATATTACAAAGAAGAGAAGACTTCATTGTTGATATTTTCAATCTACAAATGTTCAGTTGTTGATTCCGCAAGAAACTTGAAAAATATGAATAACTCAGGCGCATTCACCAAACTACGTCCTCTAAGTTTGTTAAGACAGTTATCCAATTGCTTTGATAGTACTTGTTTACAAGCATTAAGTAACTCAGTTCGTTGGTCAATTTGCTTAGAACAGGGTAAAATAACTTACGCGGCTCATTCAGTAGAACCTTTTGATCGACTAGAACGCCATTTGCGCCGCCTCAGCCACCAAATTCCCATGCTTACTAGCGAGGTGCGGGTTCAAGCCCGTCTGATGTTTGAACCTGACTCACATAATCAGTTACTCGAATATGACAGCAATTCCAGAAGCCACCCTCCTGAATATCAGGCGATATCCTGGCTTGTTAGTCAACAACATCTACATTCTACACAAGCAGTAGTGCTGATTCAAGAATTAGTTAAAGAGGTGATTGAATCATTTTTGCTTATTAAAGAAGGTACTTATGAATTAACAGAACCACTTGAGAGAATGCCAAGAATTTGTAGGCTAGATGTAGAAAAGATTCTAGAACGTTGTCAAGGAAGATTACAGAATTGGCAAGCTTTTGTTCCGCAAATCTCTTCTCCATATCAACGTCCATATCTGTTGATTAACAGCAAAATTGAGGAAAAAGATTTACCAAAACTTCAGCCAGATTTGATTAATTGGATGAAGGGTTTCAGCTTGTGTCATCTGGCAACAATTTTGAATCAAGATGAAATTCAATTAGCCCGCAATTTATACCCTTACATACTTAATGGTGCGATTATCTTGCATGAACCCGATCCACCATTTGATAAGTTACCAAAGCTATTTGAAGAGCAATCGCTTTTCTCAAAAATAATTCCAGAGATAGAGAACACCACAAAAGAGCTAAATAGCACCATCAACTCTTACCCTGATATTGCTGAAGAGAATATATCTCCTGTTCCACGATTACCACAGATTTCTCTTCCTCCCCAAGAAGAATTTCAGGAACCAACAATATCAAATAACATAAATCCTGCTTCCCAAAAAGTAACAGATGCTACTGTAACGGCACAAAAAGTCCACAAAATCGTTTCTGTAGATGATAGCCCCACAATTCTCAAAGAAATTAGTCGTTTCTTAGAAAATGAAAATTTTTCTGTAGTGACTATTAACGATCCAGTAAAAGCCGTTTTATCAATTATAAGGCACAAACCAGACTTAATTTTGTTGGATTTAAATATGCTAGGAATAGATGGTTATGAGTTGTGCCGTATTATACGAAATAATTCGATATTTCAAAAGACTCCCATTATTTTTGTGACTGGTAATAAAGGAATTGTAGATAAAGTCAAAGCCAAATTGGTTGGGGCATCTGGATATCTGACTAAACCATTTACTCGCGCAGAATTACTTAAAATAGTCTTCATGCATTTGACTTAAATTAACCACAAAATCTAATAATGTTGAACTAGTAAAAATAAATATGGCTACAGTTTTGGTTGTTGAAGATACTCCTTCTCAATTGGAATTAATCAATAGTTTTTTAAGAGACAGTGGGCGGAATTAAAAATTAAAAATTAATACAGTGTAAGCATTTGATTGATTTAGAATGGGTGGTTTCTTTCCGCCGTGTTGTACTAAACCTCGTCTACCTTGAGAACCGTAGTTTTGTAGTAATTTTGTAGGTTGGGTGCAGCGATAGCGTAACCCAACATAAAATTTGGTGGTAATGTTGGGTTGCGTTTCACTCCACCCAACCTACATAAATATATCTTTTAAAAAACTCTAGGTTTCAACATAGATGAGGTTTAGTAATCTAGAAATTGACTAAAACTTTATTAATGAAGCTCTCGAACTTGGTGGTCATCCAACTAAGGACGCTGTTATTGAAGAGACATTACGAGAGTATATGCAGCATCAAAAGAAACTGGAAAGTTTGGAGCTATTTGGTACGATTGAATACAAACACTACTATTCTTTGCGTTCAGGTTTTGTACCTACTTAGATCAATTGTTTGTAGTAGCTTACTTACTCGCACACATAAATCGTAGAAAGCCTTTAACTGTTCAATTGTGGGTTCCATTTTTATGTTTTACACTCTCCGGTCTAAAAGGATGTTTTAAAAGTATTATATGAAACACCAAAAGCTTTTCTCCTGCGAAAAGAGAGGTTTCGAGCATACATTTGACTGGTTAAATATCCTCTGAGAGAAACCAAGACACCAAGAAAAGATTAGGAAGAGAGATTGTTCTGCGAGTCTAACGTAGTAGGATTGTTCAAGTGAAAGGTTACGCCTAGCGGGATGAGTAGCCATCGATCGCTAGTAGGCACCCTAAAATAAGAACAAAAGACGATTCCTAAAACAAGCACACTCCATGCGTATTTCTCTAAATTGGCTGCGCGAACTAGTAGAGATAAAACTAAGTCCAGAAGAATTAGCCGAAACCCTGACAATGGCGGGGTTTGAGGTAGAAGATATTGAAGATCGCCGCACTTGGGCAAATGGCGTGGTTGTAGGGAAAGTGCTTGAGCGTCAGCCCCACCCCAACGCCGATAAATTAAGTGTTTGCCAAGTCGATATCGGTGCAGGTGAAACTTTAAATATTGTCTGTGGCGCTGCCAATGTGAAGGCAGATATCTATGTACCGATCGCAACTACGGGTACTTACTTACCCAACATCGATTTAAAAATTAAACCTGCAAAACTCCGTGGTGTCCCTTCTCAGGGCATGATTTGTTCTTTAAAAGAACTCGGCTTGCCCACCGATGTAGACGGAATTCATATTTTTACCCAGGAAAATTTACCATTAGGTAGTGATGTGCGTCCTTTGTTGGGTCTAGATGATGTAATTTTAGACCTGACTGCAACTGCCAATCGCGCTGATGCTCTGAGTATGGTAGGTGTAGCCAGAGAAGTCGCAGCTTTAACTGGTGGAAAATTGAGCATCCCTGAACCTGGTGAAGTTTCTATTAGCAAAAATACTGGAAATTTAACTTTAAAAATTGCTGATACACAAGCTTGTCCTGCATACATCGGTACGGTAATCGAACAGGTAAAAATTGCTCCATCCCCCGAATGGTTGCAACAGCGTTTACGGGCGGCTGGGGTACGTCCTATAAGTAATGTGGTGGATATTACTAACTACGTTTTGTTGGAATGGGGACAACCATTGCACGCCTTTGACCGCGATCGCTTAAAATCTGTTGCAAGTAGCGAAAATTTAACCATCGGCGTTCGTTTCGCTAATAATGGCGAATTTTTAAAAACCCTAGATGGACAAACTCGCACCCTCTCAACCCAAAATTTGTTAATTACCGCTAATGATAGACCCGTTGCATTGGCGGGAGTCATGGGTGGAGAAGAAACAGAAGTCCATGAAGGGACTCAAAGCCTAGTTTTAGAAGCAGCTTTATTTGATTCCGTGGCAATTCGCCGTTCTTCGCGCAGTGCAGGCTTAAGAAGTGAGGCTTCTGGGAGATATGAACGGGGAGTTAACCGCGCTGAGTTGGAAATCGCTAATCGCCGCGCCTTATCCTTAATTAGCGAATTAGCTAGTGGAATTCTTGTCCAGCAGGAAATTGCCGACACTCGCCCCGATCCTTCTACCTGGAGTCGTTCGATCGCACTGCGTTTAGACCGAGTTAATCAGATATTAGGGCCAATCGATTTGGGAGAGGACACAGGTGAACTCCAAGGACAAGATGTTGAGCGCATCCTGACTGCACTAGGATGTCAGTTGACTCCTTCAGGTGAAGATAGCAATCATCAACCTACATGGTCAGTTTCCGTCCCACCCTATCGTTACCGCGACTTAGAGCGAGAAATTGATTTAATTGAAGAAATCGCCCGTCTCTATGGTTACAACCGATTCTGCGATACTTTACCAGAAAAATCGGAAGGTGGTTATCTGCCTTTAGACGAGGAACTGATTCGCAAGTTACGGGCTTTCCTCCGGGCTGAAGGATTGACAGAATTAATCCACTATTCTTTAGTTAAACCAGGAGAAGACAGACAGATAGTACTGTCAAATCCTTTATTTGCCGAATATTCAGCACTACGAAACGATTTGCTATCTGGGTTGATTGATGCCTTTCAATACAATTTAGAACAGGGTAATGGTTCCCTAAACGGCTTTGAAATCGGGCAAATTTTCTGGCGAGAAGAAGACGGTTTGCAAGAAACAGAAGCCTTAGCTGGGATTATGGGAGGCGATCGCACCATTGGCAAATGGTCAAAAAGTGGACGCGAAGAACCCGTCACTTGGTTTGAAGCCAAAGGCACTTTAGAAAGTGTATTTCGGCAGCTTGCCTTGGAGGTAGAATTCCAACCAGATTGCCGAGATAATCGGTTACATCCAGGACGCACCGCTTCTTTGTGGATTCGGGGTAATAGGCTGGGTATTTTTGGACAACTCCATCCCCAATTGCGACGAGAAAAAGGTTTACCAGATTCCGTTTATGTTTTCCAGTTGGATCTAGATGTGCTTTTAGAATCTCTAGGACAAGACGAAATTCTTGTGCCAACATTCCAGCCATATTCTACCTATCCAGCCAGCGATCGCGACATCGCGTTTTTCGCACCCGTGAAAATCTCAGTTTCCGAAATTGAAAAAGTAATTACCAAAGCGGGTAAAGATTTGCTCGAATCGGTGGAATTATTTGATGAATATCGCGGCGAAAATGTCCCCGAAGGACAGAGGAGTTTAGCATTCCGCCTAGTTTATCGGGCTAGCGATCGCACTCTGACTGAGGCTGAAGTCGAACCAGTACACAATAAAGTCCGCGAAGCCTTGGTGGAAAAATTCGGCGTAAATCTCAGAAGTTAGTCATTTGTCCTTTGTCATTGGTCATTTGTTAAGAGTTAGGAGTTAATAATTCCTCACTCTTAAACCTACTGGCTACAAAATCCAAAATCTAAAATCCAAAATTGGTAAAGTTATGCCTAAATATGTACTCTGGGGAACTTACTGCGAAGATGTTCTTGAAAAACGCACCCCCCACCGCCAAGCTCATTTAGACGGATTAGCAAAACAAAAAGAATCCGGTGTGCTGATTACTATTGGCCCCACCAAAGATGTTACAAAAGTTTTTGGAATTTACGAAGCCGAAGACGAAGCCACTGTACGCCAGTTGATTGAAAACGATCCCTACTGGAAAAATGGCATCTGGACTGAATATTCTGTCAAAGAATGGATTCAGGCTTTTTAAATTGGGTATGGGGTATAGGGCATTGATTATAATTCTCCTCCCCCATTCCCAATTCCCCATTCCTAATTCCCACTTGCCCTGAGCGTTCGTGTAGCGTCTCGTAGAGAAGCCGAAGGGATTCCCAATTTATGAAAATTTGGCAGGTTGATTTTTATCGTCGTCCCTCACAAGATGCATCGGGACAAATTTTATGGGAGTTGTTGATTTGTGACGCAACTCGCAGCTTTGAGTATGAAGCTACCTGTCTCCAGTCAGCAGCAAATTCTAATTGGGTTGCTGCTCAACTTGAGCTAGCCGCAGGTGAAAAATTGCCAGATGTGATTCAGGTGTTTCGTCCGCAGTCTCTAAGCTTAATTGAGGCGGCTGGACGCAATTTAAGTATAAATGTCGAACCTACGCGCCACACTTTGGCACTGAAGCAGTGGTTACAAGAAAAGCAATATCCCGCAACGGTAGATAAACCACCTCCAGCACCATTACCAGAGAACCTCTGGGGAGAACAATGGCGGTTTGCGACTCTAGCCGCTAGTGATGTAGAAACGAGATTTAGCGATCGCCCCATTCCCATTTTGCACATCCCAGAACATCTTAAACCCATCAACTTGGGTTTAGCGTCAACAGTGCCCGTCCCTGGTGTAGTAATTTATGGTGGACGGCAATCGATGCGCCTAGCCCGGTGGTTACAGCAAGCCCGTCCTGTGGCGTTAAACTACATTTCTGGCGCACCAGATGGCTTAGTATTAGAGGCTGGCTTAGTAGATAGGTGGATTGTTGCCACTTTTGAAGATCCGGAAGTTACAACAGCAGCCCAAACATATCAACAGCGAAAAAAGCATTGCCGAGGATTGCATTTTTTGTTAGTGCAACCAGATGATTCCGGGATGACTTATAGCGGCTTTTGGTTATTGCGGGCAGAAGATTGATATTACAGCAATTTTCAGGTAAATAGACCATGCTGTAGGGGCAATTCATGAATTGCCCTTACGACAAATGTGGTTCAAATAGATGAAAATAGCTGTAATTGCCAAAAATATTTGTCCGCTTATTCTTGCCTATTTGCTCTATATAAATGCTCGCAAAGAAAGGGAAGATATTATAACTTTTTAAATAATATTTGTAACTAATTCAAACCTTATCCACTCATATTATACATCTCAAACCTTGGCAAGACTTAATATCAAACACATATCTGTAATCCTACGTAAGTAGGGGTTGAGCGCTGATAGCAGCAGTTTCGTCTGAGCAACGTTGATAAACGGTGCAAACCCGTTTGGGAGAAGAACATCTCTCTGTTGCCACCAGCCTGAAGGAGCTAGCAGAACTCTACTATTATCAAGGAAGCTATGAGCAAGCTGAATCGCGAAGTGCTGTATCTGCAAGCTTCAGGACAGAGAAAACGGTTGCTGGGAGAACAACATTCTTCTGTTGCGACTACCCTGAAAATCCTAGCAGGACTCTACTATTATCAAGGACGCTATGACCAAGCCAAAGAGTTGTTAGTGGAAGCTTTAGACCAGAGAAAATGGCTGCTGGGAGAACAACATTCTTCTGTCCCCACTACGTTGAACATTCTAACAGGACTCTACTATTATCAAGGACGCTATGACCAAGCCGAAGAGTTGTTGGTGGAAGCTTTAGAACAGAGAAAACGGCTGCTGGTAGAACAACATCCTTTTGTCCCCACCAGCCTGAAGAAGTTAGCAGGACTCTACTATTATCAAGGACGCTATGACCAAGCCGAAGAGTTGTTAGTGGAAGCTTTAGGACAGAGAAAACAGCTGCTGGGAGAAGAACATCCTTCTGTCGTCACCAGCATGAACAACCTAGCGTCACTTTATGATTCTCAAGGACGCCATGACCAAGCCGAGCCGCTTTATCTGCAAGCTTTAGAAGTATTTCAGCGTCTGCTGGAGACTTATCCAGAAGATTAATTTAGAGGTTGTTTAAAAAGTCCTGTTGTTGATAGTAAAACGTTTTAGATCCCCCTAAATCCCCCGATAAATTGGGGGATTTTAATTCTGGTTCCCCTTTTTTAGGGGTGTTAGGTGGGATCAAGAAGTGCCTAAAATCACAGCTAACAATTTTTCCAACAACCTTTTAGTCGTAACCGTTCACAGGTTTTTTAGCTACTGCAAAAATACAGGTACACATCTTGGCTTATAAACATTGGCTAAGTAGTTGCATCAAGGCCATCACGGCTTTCGGATCGCTATACACAAATATTGTGTTGAGAGAGTTGATACCAAAGGCACTTACTTTCCCCAGTTATGGACGACTGTTGGTAGCCAATCGAGAACTAGAGCGGAAAATCAGCGATGTCTACGACGAGCTTCGCTTACTCAAGCAAGCAGAAATTGCGATCAAACAAAGCGAGATTTGCTACCGTGCCATTGTAGAAGATCAGACTGAAGTGATTGCCCGATATTTACCAGACGGCACACTGACGTTTTTCAACCAAGCTTTTGCGCTTTATTATGGGCGATCGCCAGAGGAACTGATCGGCAGCCCCGATCAACCCATTATCTTGGAGGCAGATCGGCAGCGAGTTGCTGAATTTGTAGCTTTAATTAGTGCTGATAATCCTGTTGTCATCATTGAGAATTGTGTGCTTCTGGGAGATCGGGTGTGTTGGACTAAGTGGCGTAACCAAATGATATTTGACGAGCAAGGATGCTTTTTGGAATTTCAATCGGTGGGATACGATATCACAGACTTCAAGCAAATCGAAGAAACACTTTTTCAAGAAAAAGAATTAGCCCAAGTGACATTGCAATCCATCGGAGATGCAGTTCTGACGACAGATGCCTTTGGCAAAATTAAATACCTCAATCCGGTTGCACAATCTCTGCTTGGATGTAGTGAAGCATCCGCAGAAGGGTTGCTGTTAGAAGAAGTCTTTGGAATTGTGCATGAAATGACAGGGGATAAAGTTCAGAACCCAATTGAGCAAGCGTTACAGGAAAATCGAACTGTTAGTCTAGCAAACCATACCGTCTTAATTAATCAGAATAATCAAGAAGTTGCGATTCAAGATTCAGCCTCCCCCATTCGCGATCGTCAGGGACAAGTTATTGGCGGGGTTATGGTGTTTCGTGATGTGACTCAGAACCGCGAGTTTTCACGTCAGCTATTCTGGCAGGCAAGCCATGATGCCTTAACCGGATTGGTAAATCGCCAGGAGTTTGAGCAGCGGATTGAACAAGCATTACGTTTTACCAAATTAGACTACGAGGTTCATGCGTTGTGTTATTTGGATCTCGATCACTTCAAAATCGTAAATGATACCTGTGGTCATGTGGCTGGAGACAAATTGCTGCGTCAAATTACTATCCTATTGCAGCAGAAGATTCGGAAAACTGACACACTGGCACGGTTAGGGGGCGATGAATTTGGCCTATTGCTCAATCAGTGTACACTAGAGCAAGCTTTACTAGTTGCGAATGAGCTGCTTTCGTGTGTTCAAGAGTTCCGGTTTGTTTGGCAAGAGCAGGTATTCTCAATTGGAGCAAGTATCGGCTTAGTCAGTATCGACACGAATAGCGAGAGTGTTGCAGAGATTATCAGCACGGCTGACCTAGCTTGCTATACCGCAAAGAACCGGGGGCGCAATCGCGTGTACGTTGCTCAGACTGACGACCAGGATAGACTGCAACAACGCGGGGAGATGCAGTGGGCTAGCCGCATTTCTCAAGCCTTGGATAGTGATTGGTTTTGTCTCTATGTTCAACCCATTGCTGCAATCACCCCGACGGCTCAAAACGGCAACTATTATGAAGTACTGCTGCGGCTCCGGGATGAAAAGGGAAATTTAGTGTTGCCGATGACGTTTATTCCAGCAGCAGAACGCTACGACTTGATGCACCTGATCGATCGCTGGGTGATTCGGACTCTGTTCAGGAATTGGACAAGGGCTGTTGGCGATCAACAAATCATGTATGCGATTAACCTTTCTGGCTCTAGCATCAACGACGATCAGTTCATTCACTTTCTGTATGAGCAGTTTACCCTATACTCCATCTCACCCCAGCGCATCTGCTTTGAGATTACCGAAACTGTGGCGATCGCTAACTTGAACAAAGCCAACCAATTCATTCAGTCACTTCAACGGATGGGCTGTCGCTTCGCGTTAGACGATTTTGGGGTGGGGATGTCGTCCTTTGCCTATCTCAAGTCTCTGCCTGTGGATTACCTCAAAATTGACGGGAGCTTTATTCGTAACATTGTCGATAATCCTGTGGATAATGCGATCGTGGCAGCAATGACGCACATTAGCAGTGTGATGGGTATTAAGACGATTGCTGAGTTTGTAGAGAATGACGCAATTTTAGAGCGAATTACGGCACTAGGAATTGATTACGCACAGGGATATAGCATTGCAGCACCTCGCCCATTGGTGTTGATATAGCTAGCCTATACACTGTTGGCAAATGTACTACATAGCTTTTGTTAATTCAAGTATTACGTAAGTTCAAATCTGTCAGTTAAGCATTTCTTTCTTCTCTTTGTGTCCTTCTCTACGAGACGCTGCGCGATTGCGGTAGCCTGCGGTAAGCCTCTGCTCGTGTAGGTTCAAATAATTGACTTTGACAAAGAGTTTTAGCCTTAATCCAAGCGTATTGGGTTATAGGGTAGTGGCGTGTCAAGGCTAAAATAGTGCATTAGAAATCTTGGAAATATTCAGATTTTAGAAACATAATTGAATTTTCCTATTGCATCAATTTAACCTTGTCACGCCAGTAGGCATTGCCAAAAAAATGTGTAATAGGTGCAATATTATTTAAAGCAATACCCACCCTACTAACTTGGCTCTCACCACTGTCCTGAATTATCTTCCTGTTGCAAACCTATTAACTGTCGCCGCTTCCAAGCATAGTGAAGAATATTAATTCCAAGTTCTTGGGCTGTACGAATAGTCAATCTGGGTAAATTCAAATCTCTATCCAGTCCCCAAGCGGTTGCTAAATCACCAATTACTAAAATAATTCCGCCACCGATTAACATTTTAATTTGCTGTTGATTAACCATTGGCAAGGCAGCAAATAAGAAAGGTTTTGTCCTTAAAGGATGACTCCGTTGCAATTCTTCTAAAGGTCTTAAAGGGCTTTCTAACTGTTGTGCTAATGCTTGAGTACTCTCAATTAGAGCATTAGCATTTATTGGTGCATCAACGAGAAGCACGCCGCCTAAATTTAAGTAATTTTTGAGGGATTCAAATTCGAGACTATTTAAAGATATAGCCTGTCCACCTGTCAGATAAAGTAGGTCATAATCTTGGATATTTTCACTTAAAGAAACCTGTCCTGGTTCATCAGCCCCTCGTAAACTGGGATATAAGGGTTCTACTGCTTGCAACAAATACGAAAGGCTGAAAAAATTACGCGCACATTCAGGATCGCTATGAGTTGCTTGCGCCATACACACAAGTGCTTGAGGACGCATTTGCGCTTGACGGCGATAACGTAAATCAATATTGTTATATCCAGGAAAGAAAGCATCCGCAGGTTGGGTAATTTCAGTATGTCCTGGTTGCAGAAGTATCCGACATATTTCAATTTCTGAACTGACTGGTATGGAGTTTCTTTGGTCAATTCGATAAGTTTCTTGAACAATATCTCTTTGCTGTCCACGCCGCAATTCATCAGGGTCTACGTAGCTAACTACTAAGTAGATCATGAGTGGTTCAGAACTGACTACTTCTATATCAATAGGAAAATCATAAGAAGTCGGTACAACAATGAGATTACCTGCTAAATCAATTGCAATACCAGGTTGAATTTGCACCCAACGCCCATCTCGATATCTAGCTTCTACTTGACTTGGGGCTGTCACATCTCGAACGCCTAAACCACAGACAATTCCTGGTTGGTTTAAACTTTGATATTGAGCATTTTGCCGATTTCGGTGGTAATCATGGGCTGTGCGCCAGCGTTCTGCATTGATTAGTAACCCGTCTGCGGCTTGCAGGCGTTCCAAAGATTTGATTGGTGGGGGTGGGAAAGGATGGGACATAAATAATTAAAAATTCAAAATTCAAAATTCAAAATTAAGAAAAGCTCAGGCAGATGTGCAAAGAGAAGAAGTTTACAATTTTATTGGCTAGAAGGATTTTCAATAGATAGTTCGTATGTACAGAAAGCAGGCTTTTCTTGTTCTATGATTCTTTGGATAAGTTGCTCATTAATGATGCCACTAGAAATATTTGAACGCAAACGTACTATAAAATGATATGGTTGTCCGCCGGCTAAAACAGCATTTCCTAATTGGGCATCTCCTATGATGAAACTTGGGCCAAAAGGTTCTGTAATACTAATATGTTTATCAGCTTCATTAGGTAAATCTTCATCTAAAGGTAAACCGGTATAAAGATGCAAGTAAAGACGCAATCCTTTACGAGTTCCCCGCCAGCGATAAAGTTCTACAGCCCGACGAATTAAACGCCGTTGTTGCTGAAGATCCCAAACTGAATCTACTTGCCAAGCAACCCAATGAGCCATAAATGGTAGTAATGCTTGTGGTGCTGTCAAGGGATCGAGGTTTGCCCACATGACATTGTAACTATCAACTATTGGTTGAAAAGCTTGCTCAAATATCTTCATGAAGCGACCAATAAAGTCTACTTCTCGATATAAAATTGGCAAGAATTCCATATAGGCGGTGTAAGGACGAATATATAAATCGAAATACTCGCTTCTCTCGATTTGTTCGTTGTCAGTACCTGGGTCTATATGTAAAGTAACTAGACTGCGAAAATTGAGAGTTAATTTGTTTTTTGTTCCAGGAGAAATTGCTTCTTGATCTTCAAAAAATGTGTCGGGAATTGAGAAGTAGAGAACAGCATCCATTTGTCCACGAGGTGGTATTTCACTACCCTCTGTGCCAATTTGACACCACTGGGACGGAAAGTTTCCCTCAACACTTAAGCTTACCCGCAAAGGACGTTGTTCTAAGTTTTGCACTTGCACAATCATCTCGCTAGGATGCCCAGGATGCAAGAGTAAAGTACGTCCAGCTACATCCATATCCGCATTTGCAAATCCTAAACCCGCCACAGGTAAAGCTTCGGGTATTTGCATTGGTGTTAATTGAATGCTTACAGCCGGACTAGAGCGACTTTGAACCATAGGATTAGGGATTGGGAATTGGGGAATGGGGAATGGGG
>NZ_JAAGOG010000512.1:0-386 GCF_010747425.1 Nostoc sp. UIC 10630 | reverse complement strand
TTGTTTCGAGCGTCACAAAGAAAAAGGGAATTGTTGGGTCACGAATCAACTACAGGTAATCCTGCCAGGGCCATTGCTACTTCTTCTGCACTATATTCAGTATCAACAAGCCGTCCAGCTTGATAATCGATATAAGCTTGCATATCAAAATGTCCATGACCGCAAAGGTTGAACAGGATAGTTTTGCTTCTTCCTTCTTGTTTACAGAGTAAAGCCTGATCAATTGTTGCTTTGACGGCATGATTAGCTTCTGGTGCTGGTAAAATTCCTTCTGCGCGGGCAAAAGTTAATCCAGTAGCAAAGCAAGCGAGTTGGTATTCAGCACGTGATTCAACTAATCCCAAATTCACAATATGGCTAACAAGGGGAGCCATACCGTGATAGCG
>NZ_JAAGOG010000327.1:0-5643 GCF_010747425.1 Nostoc sp. UIC 10630 | reverse complement strand
CTATGTTTTTACGCAAATATCAAAGTTTTGCCTCAAAGCTTTGAACAGTCTGGCTTTGGAGTTTTCGGACAAGTCTAATGTCGAATTGTCATCCGTTGGCAGTGGTAGTTGGTAATATCTGCGTGGATTGAAATTCCTGGTTGTTCATGGCGCAATTGTGATTGAGCATAAGGGGAGATTTCGACAAATTGCTGGACTCGGAATTTGTGGGATAGACCTGCGGCTGATATTCCGTGGTGGCAGAGTCCGCCGATGCCGGAGAAAAGCGAGAGAACTGATTTCATGAGGCGATCGCACTCCTCACCAGTTCATCTGGCACTTCAAAAATCCCCAACTGCCCAATGTAAGGAATCGGTGTAATCTCGCGTGGATTCTCCAGCTTCCAATGGTACTGAAGAGGCATCCCCCAACCAGACGCAACTTGTGAGAATCGGCAGTCAACTATTGTGACAATGCCAATAACTTGACCGCGACGTAAAGAGATTAACTCTGGGATTACTACCCCCATCCCTTGGCAAAATTCTTTCCCTAACAGGTACTCTTTTTTGGTACAGGTTTTTGCGGCGTGAATCAGAATGTCGCCGCGATAATGAATAGGCCAGCCACGGTTTTCAATATCCTTAAGAGCATAAATAATTGCATAAGCCCAAGGCTGACGAACAGATAGCGCTTTCATGAGTTTTAATAGTTGGATTTAGCCAAATTCTTAAACTGTCCAAATCTTTCATCAAACAATCTTATTAACAGTTGTCTCACTACTAAACCGACTTTTCAAAACTGAAACTTCAAAAATGCCTTTTTGGGTAGTCTGCTTGTCGTAGTAATCTTCTCTATACAAACCCAACATCACAGCAGCTTCTTGTTCAAATCCTCCAGATTCTCGAAAATCAGCTTTGGTTGGACGCTTTTCGGAACGGGAATCAACTTCCCTTTTTAACTGCGCTAAACCCAAGACAGCACAATTGAATTGTTTAGCGATCGCTCTGAGTTGTTTCAAGATGGAGTCGATTTCTTGCACGCGATTTTCGCCACGTTCACGGCGCATTGGTTCAATCAACTGCACATAGTCCACAATCACCAAACTGACTGACCCGCAACGAGCTTGTATATCTTGCAAATCACCCTTGATTTGTGAGGTGGTGATTACGGGGTTGTCATTCGCTTGTTTGACAACAAGAGTGCTGATTGATTCAAAATCCACTTGAAAAATGTTCAAATCTGCCTGCATTTCTCCACTATTATAGCGGTCTGTTATATGCTGTTTAATTGCTGCTTTTGATAATCCAGTAGTCAGATGAATGTAAACTGATGATGTGATTTTTAAGGGCTACTGTAACTATCGCTTTCATTCTTGTTATCCTAGAAATGCAAGAGTGTTTTAGTGTGGCGATTGTTACTTATTAAGCGGCAGTCGCTTTTTACTTTGATTGTCAGAAACCTTGAAATTACAGTACTTTTGTCATGTGTTTAGTACTCGCTAAATAAGTCTTTTTTATCACAAATGATTTCAAGATATTGCTAGTTGCTTGACTAAGTGAAAAGAAAGCTTTTGATGTTAAATATTGGTAATATTTGATGCTTTGCTAAGAACTTGGATCTTTAGATGAGCGTTCGCTACTGTGGTGGAAGTGTTGGCTCTATAGCCTTCCTCAAGACAGGAGACACTGTTCGGATTCGGGCATCCTACAGCAGGTGTTGGTGGGCGAAAAATAATTTTCTTTGACCAAGCCCTGACTTTCTTGACGATTGCAAAGGTCTGGGTTTGATAGCTACAATCGAATGGCACTAAGAAAACCTGAAACCTTTGTCTGAGGGAGGTGTGGGAGGATGAGGAAGAAATCTGGCTCCCCACACTCAAAAGCCGGTTAAATCATGGGTTTGCGCTTAACAAGCGTGCCATTCGGTATTTCCCTTACCAGTGACATCTGCTATTTGGGATGAAACGTTTCCCGTGGTTTGATCTACTGAACCGAAAGAAAATAGAACGTTATTGGTGCTAGGTGAGGAAGTTTTAGCAATGTTAGCTACTGTAGTATCGCTAACTAACATCATGGCAAATTTGCTTCCTGCCGTCATCAAAAACTGCTGTGGATCTTTATACTTGAATTTGGACTATGAGCGATCGCAGATAAAAAAAGAAGTGCAATGGTAGGTCAAAGCAATTCAAATTATTTCCTCGTAATCAACCCCCTAGATTGCTCCACCAAGCGAATAAACTCACCTCGATAGCCCTCCTGGTCTTCTCCCTTCCCTTGAGTTGCCAATTCCATTACCAAATCATAATTAGCATTCCCCTTATACTCAGAGTCACGCAGCACCATCCCAAAGGTCGCCACCGCCGCAGCAAATCTCAGGTTGGTGGAGGGGTCGGCTCTCAAATCATCATCTTGGATGGTTTGGGTAATTAGTTGACTGGTGTTGTCCTGGGGCAACTTATAGCGCAGTTTTACCTGCATCAATTCATTGCCGCCAGCATCTGCGGCAGTTTCAGCAGAACGCTGATACCGCAATGGGTCTAATGTAGGCAGTTTCACATCGCTCTTCATGCCAGTGGGAATTATTTCATAAAGCGCTGTCACAGAATGACCAGCCCCAATATCACCTGCATCTTTCTTATCGTCATTGAAATCCTGGTTTTGCAGCAAGCGGTTTTCGTAACCAATCAAGCGATATGCCTGAACTTTCGCTGGATTAAACTCCACTTGAATTTTCACATCCTTGGCAATGGTAAACAGAGTTCCCCTCAAATCGTTAACTAAAACCTTTTTGGCTTCCAATAGGGTATCGATGTAAGCGTAGTTGCCGTTACCCTTATCAGCCAGTTGCTCCATTTTTCCGTCCTTATAGTTGCCAGTACCAAATCCCAACACCGTCAGGAAAATTCCCTGATCTCGCTTCTGTTCAATTAATCGCGTCAGGTCGGCATCACTGGAAACCCCGACATTAAAATCTCCATCGGTAGCTAGAATTACTCTATTATTACCAGACTTAAGGAAGCTTTGTTTAGCTATCTTGTAGGCCAGTTCAATGCCCTGACCGCCAGCAGTGGAGCCTCCAGCCTCTAAGCGGTCAATCGCCGCCAGAATTGTTAATTTCTGACTACCAGGAGTAGCAGGTAATACTAATCCAGCATTGCCAGCATAAACTACCAAACTTACCCGGTCTTCAGGACGTAGTTTATTTACCAGCAATTTCAGGGACTGTTGCACCAACGGTAATTTGTTGGGGTCATTCATAGAACCGGAGACATCAATCAGAAATACTAAGTTGCTGGGTGGTAAGGTTTCACTCTCTAAGCGTTTACCTTGCAAACCCACCTGTACCAGCTTGTGTTGAGGATTCCAGGGAGCAGCAGCAACTTCAGTGGTGACAGAAAAAGGGCGATTGTCTTTTGGTTGGGGATAATTGTAGGTAAAATAGTTGATTAGTTCTTCAATTCGCACTGCATCCTTGGGTGGTAATTCTCCTTGAGTAATAAAGCGTCGCACGTTGCTGTAAGATGCTGTATCTGCATCAATGGAAAAGGTGGAAAGGGGGTCATTACCGACGCGATGAAAGGGATTATCCTCAATTCGGTTGTAGTTTTCTGTATTAAATCTTCTACCTGTTTGTGGCTCTGGGGCAACCCCTCCCCTAATTCCACCAGCTTGGGTTTTAGGCATGTACGCACGGTTAACAACTTGATTCTGCACAGATGAGCCAGACGAAATACTAAGGGATGGAGCCGTAGGTAAGGGTTGAGTCTTTCGGGTAGACTCGTCTTGAGTACGTTCTCTGGGAGCCTGAGTAGGAGTAGAATCTTGCAATTCATCTATCTGACTTCTTAGGGTTGCTAACTCCGGTGCGAATTCGGACTGCAAGCGTTGCAAAGTTTTCATATCCGCTTCGGTAACTATCTTGGGGTCAGTCGCTATTAGCTCATTGCTCCGATTCACACAGGTATTCAAGACTGTGGCAAACTCAGTCCGGGTTATCGCAACTGTACCAAAGTTTTGAACAGAAACGACACAACTATACTTTTGTATAAATGCCTGGAGTGCTTGGTAGTCAGGATGATTAGGTAGAATGGAGGTTGTTGGTGTAGAACTCTTAGGAGTCTGATTGACTGGAACCGCAACCGTACCAGACTGACGTAATGCAATTCCTACTGATGGTATCAATAACAACAGTGATACAATACTGACTCGCTGCCACATTTTGGACGGAATCGGGTAAGACATGGCTAAATCCTCACACTAAATTTGTGTATTGGCTCAAAACCTCGTGGGATGTGTGGAAGCTTTGTCTCTTTAGACTAGGGTTGCTGACATTTGAAGTTTCCACTTACCTAGAATAGTCTTGAGTAGCCTGGGATTTCATAACCGTTGCAGTTTTGGTAACTGTAGTTGATCGAATCCCTTTGCACACATGGCACTGCCTCAAAATTTACGTGCTGGCAGACGCGATTTTAACAAATTCTCGCCCCTGGTCATCAGCGACTATTTCCCCAGGCTTTGCCAATATCGCTTCAAGTGCGACAATCTTTTTAATTAAGCGTCCCCCGTCATCTTGCTCAACCAGTTCTGGGGTAACGTTCATTCCGTAAGTATCCTGTATGAATTCTTGATTAAATCGAAAAAAACGTCCAGTCTTAGTACAATTTGATTAGACATAGGTAAGCGTGATCTTCCATGACTCCAGCAACCGATATTCGTAGAAGAGCGATCGAACTGATTGAGCAGTTGTCAGAAGAGCGGTTAACTGCGGTAGTTCAATTATTAGAGTTTCTGTCTGAACCCTCTAAGTTTGCTGCATCCAATCCGATTGAGTTAGCCCTGGTTGAAGTCATCCAACGTCGTCTGGCTCCGAATGAGCAGAAACGATTAGAAGAATTACGCAAACGCGGTGAGTGGGGAGAACTCACCGACATGGAACATGAAGAATTGATTACTTATGAGGATCAGCTAGAACAGTGGAGGGTAGAACGTCTGGAAGCTCTTATGGAGTTAGCAAGGCTAAGGAATATGGATTTGCTGACCTTGAATCGTCAATTTGTCTCGGAATCTCAGTTATTCCATGCCGTTTGAATCTGAGAGAGTATCTGCTGCAATGCGACGAACAGTAGCCAGTAGAGCCAAAAATCTCTGTGAATATTGCCGATGTCCAGAAGAATTTTCTCCTGACAGCTTCACTATAGAACACATCAAACCCCGTCAAGTAGGCGGAGAAACGATCACAGAAAATTTAGCTTGGTCTTGTTATGGCTGTAATGGTCGAAAGCATACCAAAACCAGCCATTGCGATCCAGAAACAAAACTTGAGGTGGGACTGTTTCATCCTCGTCAGCAGCTTTGGTCAGAGCATTTCACCTGGAACGATGATTTTACACAGGTTATTGGTAAAACTTCCTGTGGTCGAGCAACAGTGTCAGCTCTGCAATTAAATCGGGTTGGAGTCGTTAACTTGCGTCGCCTTTTGACCTCGGCGGGACTGCATCCACCGCCATAAATATGTTGGTAGTGGTAAATATCTAGCGATCGCCAGTCGCAAGCAGAGGCTAAAAATGCTTTTAAAAACCTCAAACTAGGAAACTTTAGAACTTAAGTTTTTACTTGGGTTGCCACAATGGAGTTGTATCAGGGTTTTCAGCAGCAGAGACGGTAT
>NZ_JAAGOG010000430.1:0-1513 GCF_010747425.1 Nostoc sp. UIC 10630 | reverse complement strand
AACCAAAGATGCTCGCCGAAAAATGCAGCGTTTATATCCAAATATAACCTAGCAAAATTGCCTTGGCAGACTACTAGGTTTTTAATAACTTTGTGTTGCCAAAGAGTCAGACCCTGAGTGTATTCCTGATTCATCGCTGGTACAACGATAAACTGATGGCTATTGGGGTCAAGGATATAGATTGTTGATAAATCTGTGGGGTCATACTTAATAGTGGCTTTTTCTCTTTCTCTCAAGCCACCTTGCCTTCTGTTGTCTTCTTTTTCATAATTTGAGCGTAGTCTAGCCAATTCAAAACTGTTGTAATAAAGCCCATAAAGCTCTACACCTCTTCTAGTAATAACTCGCTTTTCTATGGCTCCGACTAATACTCTTAAATCCTGGAGATTTAGAGGTAATGTGGGTGGATATTCAGCTATTCCTTTTGACCATATTTCGGCTCTAGGCGTACAAAATTGAGAATGATACTTCTGATTATGAATGTCTACAATAAAGATGTGAATCATCTCTTGTAGAGCTTCAAGAGAAACCACAGCATTCTTTTTTGGGTCATAATCATACTGATTTGCAAATTCCTAAAATAATGCCCCTGGTTGTCCCTGCAATAGCTGGGTATTATAACTACTAAACGTCCTTTCTACGCTACTTTTATACCAAGGCATATAAGGAGGTGTATATTGGATGCTTATCCCTAATTCTTGACAAGCATCTTGAAAGTGTTGGCTATAAAATTCTTTTCCATTATCAACGACAAGGATTTCCATTATTCCATAAGCATTCCAGTCTTTTGTGACCGAAGGAAATTTATTTTTTACATAATCTTTTGGGTGAATTGTATGGAGTAAACACTGCATAACAGAAAGCGAACTGAAAGGCTCAAAGCTCAGGTAATAGCCAACAATAACTCCTGAATATTTATCAACAGCACTGGTTAAAGAGGGTGTGCCAATGGGCATTCTTGTATCTGTATCAACAACAAAGAAAGGCAAAAGTGTATGGTCAATTTCAACTCTTTCTAAAGGACGAGAGGGTCGCGGTCCTTCTTGAACGGGGTCATACATTAAACCGGCAGTTCTCTTTCCATAACGACCAACTATTTTTTCAATCGTGTCTAATTGTTGAATTTGGCGGTAAATGGTGGAGCGATGAGGAATAGAGAGAGTGGCTTGCCTGTTTGATTTCCTTAAATTATTTTCTGCCAGAATCCGACAAATTACGACATCATAGATACTGGCAATATTAGGACGTTCAGGGGTTAGATATACTTCGTTAATAACTTCTTTTATTAATTGATATACTTCTGGGGCTATTTTGGGCTTAAAGTTACCTTTTGCTTGATGTTGAGGAATTAATGAGCGAATATTCCCACCACTATGGCGATATTCTTTTACCCATCGATAAAGAGTAATATATAGGAATCATATTTGATTTCTGAAAAGGACTGCGAGATAATACGGGTAGAAATATCTGTCTAATAACGAACAATGATAACCCAGCGTCTAGAAATGGCGAT
>NZ_JAAGOG010000429.1:0-1517 GCF_010747425.1 Nostoc sp. UIC 10630 | reverse complement strand
TTGGGGCTACACAATAGCCAAGGAAAATGGAAGGGTCACGGACACATCATTAATATAGATGGGCCCAAATTCTACGATTTCGCCCCCGATCAGCAGAAAGGCTCAGGTGGTGCAATTGACTTGGTGATGCACGTTAACCAGTGCAATCTGCGGCAGGCGGTTGTCTGGTTACATGAGCGATTTGGGGAAGCTGGGGCAGAACGAGCAGCGATAGCAAAAAGTCGTCAAGTGACTGCTGAAATTATCCAGTTAGAACCACGCGACAAATTCAGGCTACCAGTTGAGGATAAAAGCAAATGGCAGGGAGTCTCCAACTACCTGACCCAGAAACGGGGGATACCATCAAACTTTGTGGAACTTCTGCATAAAAGGGGGTTAGTTTATGCTGATGAGCAGCAAAACGCTGTGTTCGTCATGCGGAATCTTGGCGAAGAACCCCAGGCAATAGGAGCGTTCCTGCGGGGGACACGGGGAGAAAACAACACTTTCAAAGGTTACGAGAAAGGGACTAAGCGGCGTGAGGGCTGGTTTCACTTCCGCTTAGGCGGACAGCCAACTGAACCTGTAGAGAAAGTGGTGCTTTTAAAATCGCCCATTGATGCCGTGTCTTTTGCCATGTTGGAATATCAGCTTAGAGGCGACGTGCCACCCAATAGAACTTTGTACATGGCGGTAGATAATCCCAAAAGCTTACCAGTAGAGCAATTGCAGCATATTCCTAATTTACAAGTGGCTTTTGACTCGGACGATGCTGGCAATGCAGCTGCACGAGTTGTTAAGGAACTACTGCCACAGTCCAAGCGCCTCAAGTGCAAAGCTAGCGATTGGAATCAGCAGCTACTCGATTATGGGCAGCAGTTAAGGCAACAGCAGCAGCAACAGCAGGAGCAGGATGATGAATTGAGTCTTTAAAAGTCAACGATCAAGAGAGTGAACTATACAGTTAGTTTTGTAGCATAAAAGTAGTTTTTTAGTAGTTGATTTTGATTCAAGTGATTTTGAATTCGCTTTGATCCTCACTTTTTTTCAAAAAAACTTTCCGCCAAAGATGGCGTACTGTGCGTCAGAATTCAATATTATTCTCCCGTGAAAGCATAATTTCACTGTGATATTTAAAAATGCGGAATTTAGGTGAAATTCCATTTATTTGCCATAGCCCTGCCATTGGTGTGCGATTATGGGAGCCAGTTTTAACCCTAATTCTCAATAGTCATAATTAGTTGAGAATTGAGGTTTCACTTCTTCCATTGAGATGCCATTGGCGTGCCATAAATCAGCAATAATGGGAGCCAATTTTTGATAATACATTTTTTTGCCATAATTCTACCATTGGGGTAAGTTTTTAGTTCGCATACTAAGTTTTTTCAGACGAACTCTCTAGCGTTTACCAATTTGTGGCAGTCAAAAAGAATGACGATATGTGGCAGTCAAGAAAAAAATGAAATTTATAATGAGCTAGGGGTGAGCTATGTCTACCCCAAAATCGGACATACTAGAAGATTCAAACGTGCCACTCT
>NZ_JAAGOG010000428.1:0-1519 GCF_010747425.1 Nostoc sp. UIC 10630 | reverse complement strand
CTGGACTTTGGACTAAAAGGCTAGAGAAAAGCAGTCAGCAGTAACACTGACTGCCGTAAAGTCAATGAAAGTAATCGATAAATCATTGACGTGATGATCCTGACACAACTAGAAAAATTCCGCCAAGCTATCTACGATAGTTTGGGGAAGGCCAAAGATGCAGTATTTGAATTGATGGATGCAGTATTGACAAGTCCAAGTATCCCATCATTTGTCAGCTTGTCTCAAAGCCCAGTATTTCGACGGCAATGGTCGAGCATTTATGCAGCACTGCATGATAGTCGTCCACCCAGAAGGAAACTGATGAAACTGATGGTGAAGCAGGTAGCGACAGAAGAGCAGCCATTTCTAGCAGGAGATCATAGCTTTTGGTCACGACCAGAAGCCAGAACACTCAGGGAAAGAACTTTTTATGGGGACAGAGGAGGGAGCATAGGCATCGGACAAAGTTATAGTACTTTAGCCTGGATACCAGAGGCGGATGGGAGTTGGGCATTGCCGTTGAGACATGAACGGATAACCAGCTTTGAAACTCCAACTAGTAAAGCAGTATTTCAACTAAAACTTGTAACTCGTGAGTTAGGAGTCAGACCGCTTGCTGCTTATGATCGAGGCTATGGCAATGCCAAATTTGTCCAAGCCACGGAGGAGATTAATGCAGACCTGTTGTTGCGTTTAGCATCTAACCGATGTGTATGGGGTACACCCGGTACTTACAAAGGACGAGGCGCACCTCGTAAGCATGGTCATAAATTTAAGCTCAATGACCCCCAAACTTGGCCAGAGGTAACTGAAACTCTAGAAGTTGAAGACCCGCAAGTTGGTCGAGTTAAAGTAATGCGCTGGAGTGGGTTTCATTTTCTTCAATCCCCAAACCGGGCAATGGAAATCATTCGCGTCGAGGTGATCCAACCAGTTGGTCGCAATCGTAAGTTCCAACCCTTATGGCTCGCTTGGTTGGGTCAGACAATGCCTCTATTAGAAGATCTCTGGCAAAAATACCTACGGCGCTTTGCTCTAGAGCATTGGTATCGATTTGCCAAACAGAGGTTATATTGGACACAGCCTCAATTGAGTTCTACTCGGGCGGCAGAGCGATGGAGTGACCTGATGCCCCTGCTAACTTGGCAACTCTGGTTCGCAAGAGTTGCCTGTATTGATTCCCCCTTGCCCTGGCAATCGACTCAGGATAAACTGTCTCCAGGACGTGTAGCACAAGCTTTTCCTCTAATTTTAGCCACTATTGGCACTCCTGCTCAACCCCCGAAAACTCGCGGTAAATCACCTGGGCGTGCCCAAGGGCATCAGCCTCCTCAACGTCCTCGTTATCCCACTGTCAAAAAACACGCATCTAAAAAACCTAAAACCGAAGAATCACTTAAGAATGCTGATCTAACTGCTGCTTAGTTTCTGCTTCTTTTTTAACGATTCCACTTAACTCAGCCCCTAAAAGAAATTAGGTCACTTTCTCTTGCCTTCTATATCATTGCTACTAAATGCCAATTAGTCCAAACTCAAG